>JAJBAV010000039.1 GCA_020532085.1 Candidatus Cloacimonadota bacterium
ATGAGGGCAAAATATGTGGATAACTGAGCTTTTTCAGGGTTCATGTTGGGAAATTCTGGAAAAATTGTGGATAACTACAAAGTAGATCCTGGAAAGCTGGACAATTTGGTATTACGCAAAGGTCTTTAGATATAAGGGAGCAGAAAACGGCACTTTGTCAGGGGTTGTTTTGAGCTTTTTCCGGATTACGCGGATTTGTTTACCATGATATCCTTACTCAACCTGGCGATCCGCAATCTGCCGGCAACGCCCACTCCAAACCTGGTTCCTGCACAACAAAGTGGACACCCGCACCGCCAAAGAGGCCTGGTATCTCTGCCAGTATTACTACGAGAATACCCGGCCCTTCCTGAAGCAGCTAACCGAAGGAAGCAAGCTGGATGAGGAACGGAAGATCCTGCGCCTGCTGCAAAAAGAGCCGAAACAGGAGATGACCCACAGTAGGTTGCTGTGCCTCTCGCACATGACTTCACGGGAGTTCCGGGGCTGCATCGAATCTCTGATCGAGAGGCAGGCCATCATCTGTCACAACCGGGAGGCGGGAAACAACAAAATCGCCCTGCGCTATGTGCTGAATCCCGTATTGAGCTACGTGTACATCCACTGATACATGAATGGGCCAGCAGACGTCGGCCTTTTTCTCCCCCAGGTCAAATTAGCCAAATTAGCAAATTAGCACCTTATACACCCCAGCCGGGAGGGGTTTGGGAAAAATCATTGAATAGGATATGCAACATACTGGTATATATATACTTATATATAATATATACTAATTTAGTAGGTATTAGTAGTTAGTAGGTATAAATGTAAGTAATATAGTATGTTGATGCATCTCTCCGTCCAGGACCAGGAACATCCCTCCGGCGCTGGTGTAAGACGTGCTAATTTGCTAATTTCGCTAACTTGGCCTCTCAAATTAGCCAAATTAGCAAATTAGCACCTTTACACCCAGAGCGTCTCATAATCGAAGTTGAACCTTCCGTCATCCCGGACTTGATCCGGGATCCAGAAAAGCCTCGCAGAAGCGGCATAACGATAGCGAGGGTGTGGAGGCGCGGCTTCAGCCGCGGCGGAACCCCTCTGTCCACCGTGTATATCAAACATTTTTTCAAGGCCACCACCCCACCCCGAAACGTGGTGCGTTTCGGGGTGGGGTGGTGGCAATTTTCATTGATCTTCGTTCTGTCGCGTTACGAGGGGTTTCGTTCGCTGCGCTCACTGCCCACCCTCGCTATCGTTCTGCCGCCTCTGCGAGGCTTTGCCTGGATGCCAGCCTGCGTCGCTCGACTCCAGCTTCACCGCCCGGAATGACGGAGTGGGGCCGGAGGTTGAAAGTTCTGTGTTCGGAATACCTCTGCACCCACTCGGTTTGCAAGAGTGCCGCAATTGTTTTGGCGTGTTTCGCCCGTCCTGGCAGGGGATGTCCGGATGATAAAAGACGGAAGCGGGCAAGATCACCCGCAGGGCAGAAGACGGAAGGCGGTGGCTTCAGCCACCGTTGGGGATAGAGGTGTTTTGGTTCGCCAAAGACAATGTCCGGTTGGCTTTAGCCACCGGTGGAGGCCAGCTTTCCTGATCCGGATGCCAAATGACCCGGCGGTTGAAACCGCCGGTGATCGTCTTGATCCGGTGCCGGCATCCCGGTACGGTGGCTGAAGCCACCGCCTTCCGTCTTTGCCCTGCTGGCAGGGGCAATTTTCACCGCCTTTGTGTTTAAGGCCTGGATTCCGCGGCCCCGCGTGCTGACGCACGCCTTTCCTGAATGACACTCTGGGACTTGGTGGGGAGTGTTTGAATCCGAGAACCCGTCCAATCAGTGAATCTGTATGAAATGTGAATGTCTGGATTCTGCTGTAGTCGATGCTCCTGCGTCGCTCAACTCCAGCGTAGGTTCCTTCCACCCTGAGACGTTATCTCAATCCATCCCGATCACAGAGCGCAGTTGCCTGATCTTGGCGGCGGCCAGTTCCCTGGCCTTGGCAGAGCCGGTTTCCAAGATGGCGGCGATCCGCTCTGGCGCGGACATCAGTTCTGTGTAGCGTTCGCGCAGAGGAGTCAGGGCGGCGTTCATCGCTTCGAAGAGCTCTTGTTTGGCATGGCCCCAGCCCATGCCTCCGGCCAGATAGCGGCGGCGGAGGTCCTCCACCTGTTCAGTTGAAGCAAAACTGCGGTAGAGGGCAAATATGGTGCAGGTGGCGGGGTCCTTGGGCTCTTCCACGCCCTGGGAATTGGTCACGATGCGCATCACCAGCTTGCGCAGTTCCTTTTCAGAAGCGAACATCGGGATGGTGTTGCCGTAGCTTTTGGACATCTTGCGCCCATCCAGTCCCAGCAAAGTCTTGCTGTGTTCGGTGGCGATGGGCTGGGGCAAACTGAAGCACTCCTGTCCATAGGTGAAATTGAAGCTCTGGGCGATATCCACGGCCATTTCCACATGCTGAAACTGGTCGTTGCCCACCGGCACGAGGTCGGTGTCGAAGAGCAGGATGTCGGCCGCCATCAGCACGGGATAGGTGAACAGGCCCATGTTAACGCCGTCATCGGGATCGCGTCCGGCCTCGGAATTGGCTTGGAGCATGGCCTTGTAAGCGTGGGCGCGGTTCATCAGGCCTTTGGGCGTGAAAGCCAGCAGCATGGCCAGCAGTTCAAAAGTTTGGGGAACCAGGGATTGCTTGTAGAAGAGCACCTTGTCCGGATCGAGGCCCGAGGCCAGCCAGGCGGCGGCGATCTCCAGGGTCATGGCGCGGATGGCGGCGGGGTCCTTGCAGGAATTGAGGGCGTGGTAGTCGGCGATGAAATAGCGCGCCTCGCAGCTTTGGGAAAGTTCCAAAGCCGGGCGGATGGCGCCCAGATAGTTGCCGATGTGGGGTATCCCGGTGGGTTTGATGCCGGTGAGGGCCACTTTCATTGTTCATTCTCCTGAGGGTAAACTGCGGCAAAGAGGTCGGCGTCCACGGCGTTGGTAACGTCCGCGCGGATGATCTGGCCGGGCTGCAGGCCGCTGCCTTCGATGTAGGTGACGCCGTCCACCTCCGGCGCCTGAAACCAGGCCCGGCCGATCCAGGCGTTTTCCTCGTCCTCGTCCTCGGCTTCCTCCACCAGCACCTCCACGCTTTTGCCCACATAGCTTTCCAGCAGCTGTTCGCGGCGCTTCGCCTGCCAGGCCAGCAGCGCGTTCATCCTCCTGGCGGCGGTGCGGGGCGGAACCTGCTCTTCCAGCGCGAACGCCGGGGTGCCGGCCTCGCGGGAATAGTTGAACACACCGAGGTGTAGAAAGGGAATGGCGGCCACAAAGCTTTTAAGGGCAAGGGCTTCGGCCTTGGTCTCGCCGGGGAAGCCGCTCATCACGGTGGTGCGGAGCACGGCCTGGGGCAGCTCTTTGAGTATGGTGGTGAAAAGCGCTTCCAGCTCGCGGCGCCCCTTTTTGCGGTTCATGGCTTTCAGGACGCGGTCTTCGCTGTGCTGGATGGGGATCTCGAAATAGGGCAACAGCTTGGGCTGGCGCTTCCAGAGCTCCAGCCAGGCGGTTTCAAAGTGGTCCGGATGCATGTACATCACGCGGATCCAGCGGTACTGCGGCAGGGCGCCGAGCCTTTCCAGCAGTTCCGGCAAGGCTTTGCGGCCGTAGATGTCCAGGCCATAATTCGCCGTGTCCTGGGCGATCACCACCAGTTCCCGCCAGCCGTCTTCGGGCTCGCCGGCCAAGGCCTCGGCTTCCTTCACCAGCGCTTCGATGGGAACGCTGCTCATGCCTCCGCGAATGGAGGGAATGGCGCAGTAGCTGCAGTTGTTCGAGCAGCCGTCGCTGACGCGCAGATAGCGGTGAAATCCACCCTGGATGGCGGTCCGGGGGTATTCTGAGGCCGGCTCGAGCCGCAGCCGGCGTTCCAGCGCGGCAAAATCCTTCAGCCCGATCCAGGCGTCCACTTCGGGAAAGAGGCCTGCAAAATCCTCCAGCCCACGGTTCATCAAACAGCCCGTCACCAGCAGCTGTTCGAACTGCCCCTCCTGCTTCAGGATGGCCAGATCGCTCAACACCAGATCCAGTTCGCGCAGCGAATCCTCCAGGAAAGAGCAGGTGTTCACCAGCACGAGGTCAGCCTCTTCAGGATAGTCCGCGGCTTCGTAACCGGCCCGTTCCAGGATGGCGGCGAAAACTTCGCTGTCCACCAGGTTTTTGGCGCAGCCCAGGCTTTCGATGAAATATTTGCTCATGAGAGAGGGTGGATGAAAAGTCCCGAACGCAACTTGGGCTCGAACCAGGTGGACTTGGGCGGCATGATCAGGCCAGCGTCGGCGATGCTCAGCAGCTCGTCCATGGAGGTGGGAAACATGGCGAAAGCCACGGCTTCGCGGCCGCTGTCCACGCGGCGGACCAGTTCATCCAGGCCGCGGATGCCGCCCACGAAGTCGATCCTTTTGTCCCGGCGGGGATCGCCAATGCCCAGAATGGGGTGCAGCAGGTTGTCCTGCAGGATGGAAACGTCCAGCGAGGCCACCGGATTGGCGGTGTCCCAGCTGCCCGCTTTCGGCACCAGGCGGTACCAGGAGTGGTCCAGATACATGGCGATCTCGTGGGTTTGGCCGGGCTGGAAATTGCCCGCTTCCCTGATGGGAGTGAGCTGGAATTTCTGCTCCACCAGCTTCAGGAAGTCTTCTTTGGAATGGCCGTTGACGTCTTTCACCACGCGGTTGTAGTCGAATATTTTCAGCTGGTTGTCCGGGAAGATCACGGCCATGAAGAAGTTGAACTCTTCCTCGCCAGTGAAGTGCGGATGCTGCTCCCGGCGCAGGAGGCCCACCTTGGCGGCGCTGGCGGTGCGGTGATGCCCGTCGGCCACGTAGAGGCAGTCCAGATCGGCGAACGCGGCCTGGATGGCGGCGATGTCCGCGGGATCGTCCAGCAGCCAGAGCGAGTGGCCGATGCCATCGTCGGAAACGAAGTCGTACACAGGTTCCTTGGCCTGTTTCACGCGCTCCACCACTGTGTCGATGGCATCTTGGTGGCGGTAGGTGAAGAAGACCGGCGAGGCGTGAGCATCGCAGGCGTCAACGTGGCGGATGCGGTCCGCTTCCTTGTCGGCCCGGGTGAATTCGTGTTTCTTGATCTTGCCGGCCATGTACTCGTCCACCGAGGTGAGCCCCACCAGGCCGTTCTGCTCGCGGCCGTCCATGGTTTGGCGGTAGATGTAGAAAAGCGGCTGGGGATCCTGCTTCATGTGGCCCTGGAGGCTGTAGTTGTCCAGGTTTTCCTTCGCCTTGGCGTAAACCGCGGGATCGTAGAGATCGGTGCCGGCGGGCAGATCGACCTCGGGCTTTTCCACGTGGATATAGCTGAGCGGATGCTTCTGAACCTCGATCCGGGCTTCGTCCGAATCCATCACATCGTAGGGCAGCGAAGCGATCTCCGCCGCGCGCTGGGGCACCGGACGCAAAGCCCGGAAGGGTTTGAATACTGCCATGAGGCGCTCCTGTTTATGTTTTGTTAATGATAATAGTGGGAAAGGACCTTGATCATGTCCAGATGGTCGTTCACGCCGGCGGTTTCGCGGATCGAGTGCATGGCCCAGAGCGGGTTGCCGACGTCCACGGTGTTCATCCCCAGCTGCGCGGCGAGCACCGGGCCCACCGTGCTGCCACAGAGCAGGTCGCTGCGCATCATGAATTTCTGGCAGTTCACGCCCGCGGCTTTGGCATTCAGCGAAAAGATCGTGCTGCTGGTGACGGTGGTGGTGTATTTGTGGCTGGCGTTCCATTTGATCACGGGCCCGCCGTTCATCACCGGCGAGGTTTTGGCATCGTATTTTTCCGGATAGCTGGGATGGTAGGCGTGGGCCATGTCCGCGCTCACCAGGAAGGAGCGGTCCAGCGAGATCAGATGTTCCTGGCGGTCCAGGCCCTGGGCCAAAGCCACGCGTTCCAGCACGTTGGCCAAAAACGATGATGCCGCGCCTTGGAGGGTGGTGGAGCCGATCTCCTCGTGGTCGAAGAGGGCGGCCACACAGGTGAGGCGTGGCCTGGCGGTGCCGCGGAGGGCGCTGAGGATGGCGTGGCTCATGCCCAGGTTGTCCAGCCGGCCGCTGAAGATCAGGCTGCCGTCCAGGCCGCCGGTTTCCGCTTTGGCGCGGTCGTAGAGGAAGAGTTCCATGTCCAGGATGAACTCCGGATCGAGGTCGATGGCGGCGGCCACAGCTTCCTTGAGGGGGTCGGCGCTGCCGGAAGTGGAGGTGAGGATGGCCTGGAGATGGTTCTGCTTGTTGTATTCAAAACCTTTGTTCACCTCGCGGTTGAGGTGGATGGCGGCGTTGGGGATGATGGCCGCGGTGGTGGTCAGGTCCACGGACCTCAGGTCCGCCAGTTCGTCATCCAGCTTCACGGCCACCTGTCCGGCGATGCCCAGGTCGCGGTCCGTCCAGGTGCTGAGGATGGGCCCGCCGTAAACTTCGACGGCCACACGGGTCACGCCGTTTTCGGTGCGCACGCTGTCCGGCTTGAGTTTGAGGCCGGGGCTGTCGATGTGGGAGGCGGCGATGTGGTAGCCCGCTGTCGTCAGGGGTTCGGAGCCCACCACGAAGGCGATCACGCTGGTGCCCCGGGGCACGTAGTGTTTGTCGCCGGGTTTAAGCTTCCACTTGTTCTGTTCGTAGAGGGCATCGAATCCGCTGGCCTCAAGGCGTTTGCGGATCTCCCCCGAAGCCTGCGCGGCGCTGGGTGAGCCGTCCAGAAAGGCGAGAAGGTCTTTGATGTGTTTGTGCATGTGAGCGTACCTCGGTCTTTAAAGCAGTTGGGAACTATTTTTCCCGGCCCCGCTTTTATGTCAAAGGGATAAATGCCTCAGCGGTAGAGATAGCGTTTGATCTTTTGCGTGGGCGTTTTTTGGAAAGCCTCGTTCACGATGTGGAACTTGATGATGCGGCTGAAATCGGCCAGGGATTTGTTCACCGCCTGGCGGTTTTCCTCCATGATCTGGGGTAGTTTGGCTTCCGGGACCTTGTCCTGGTCCAGGGCGTCGAGGTCCGGATAGACCAGGGCGTGCAGCTGGCGGTCGCGTTCCACCACCACGGATTCCAGCACATAGGGCAGATTGTTCACTTTTTGTTCCACCAGCTCGGGATAGATGTTCTCGCCGCTGGGTCCCAGGATCATGTTTTTGCTGCGCCCGCGCAGATAGATGAAGCCGTCCTTGTCCAGGGTGCCGATGTCGCCGGTGTAGAGCCAGCCTCCGCGCAGGGTTTCGGCGGTGGCCTCGGGGTTGTTGTAATAGCCAGAGAAGAGGTTGTCGCCGCTCAGCACCACCTCGCCGGGAATATTGGCGGGATCGCGTGAATCGATCCGGCAGCGCAGCGAATCCACGATCTTGCCGCTGGATTCGAACCGATTGTTGAACCAGCGCGCGTAACTGATCAGCGGTCCGCACTCAGTCATGCCATAGCCAATGGTGAAGGGAAACTGGATCTTTCTCATGAATTGTTCCACTTCGGCGTTCATCGGCGCGCCACCCGCGATCAGTTCCACGATGTTGCCGCCAAAAGCAGTCATCAGCTTGTCCTTGATCTTTTTATAGACCACTTTGTTAAGCAGCGGGATCTTCATCATCACCTTCATCTTTGGCTCTTCGATCACGGGCTGCAGCTGCTTCTTATAAATCTTTTCGATCAGCAGCGGCACCACCAGCACCACCTCCGGTTTCAGGTCCTGCAGCGCGCTCAGCAGCAGTTTTGGTGCCGGGATCTTGTCCAGGAAGTTGATGTGGTTGCCCCGCGTGAAGGGATAGAGCAGGTCGAAGGCGCTGGCGAAGGAATGGGCCAGAGGAAGGAAACACAAAACCTTAGCGCCCACGCTGAAGGTCAGGTTTTCCCGCGCGTAGATCAGGTTCGCCAGCAGCGAACGGTGCGAGAGCATCACGCCCTTCGAAAAGCCCGTGGTGCCGGAGGTGTAGATGATCGAGGCGATGTCCTCGTTGTCGCAGACGTCCGGCCAATGCAGCTGGTCCTTGCCCAGGTTCAGCAGTTCGCGGTTGTCCTCAAGGGGTTTCACCAGCTCCGCGCGCTTGTCCGGCCGGTTGAACAGCAGCCGGAAATCCTCCAGGCAGAAGATGTATTTCACCCGGCGGATCTGGTCTTCCTCGATGCTGTCAAATTTGTCCCTGGCGATGAATAGGATCTCGGCGTCCGAATGGTTCACGATGTGGGCGGTGTCCTCCGGCGAAAAATTGGCCAGGATGGGCACGACGGTGCCGCCGTAGGTGACCGCGGACAGCCAGACCAGCGCCCAGTTCGAGCCGTTCTTGCCGGCCAGGGCGATCTTCGAGCCTTTTTGCAGGCCACACTCTTTATAGAGGCCGTGCAGCCAGGCCATCCGCCTCGCCGCCTCGCCGTAGGTGACGGCCGGCCCAGGATAGTCGGTGACGGCCGGAAGGTCCCAGTAACTCTTGATGGAATCCAACAGGTAGGGTATCAGTTTTTCGGTGATCATAAACTTCTCCAGATCCAAAATTTGGAAAACCTATTGTGAATGAAGTGGCTTTGGCTGTCAAGACTTTTTATCCGGCGGCCCCCCTCGCGGCCACCCAGCAAACCGAAGCGCAGCTATCCAAAGCTGCGAATCTACCGCCTTGGCGAGGCATACAGAATCCGCATGATTGGAATCATGCGCCACCCAGCAAACCGTAGCGCAGCTTTCCAAAGCTGCGAATCTACCGCCCTCTCCCGCTCCGTCATTCCGGGCGGTGAAGCTGGAGTCGAGCGAGTCACGAGCATCGACTCCAGCAGAGCCAGACCCGGAATCCAGACGTTCCGGGTAATGCCCTCAGAGGGTGTCGATACAGACTGCGTCCGGAATGACGCATCGATACTTGTTGGGTTAAGGTTCTTCGGTGATTTTGTCACTCAACCCACTCGGTTTGCAAGAGAGCCAAATGTATTCTCAACCCAGGCTGGCAGAGCGGGAGTTTCCTTCTTCTATCTGATGATCAGCTTTTTAACGGTATTGACCGTGGACGTTCGCAAGCGGTAAACATACATCCCGGCCGGCAGGCTTCGTCCGTCCAGATCGATCTGGTGTTCCCCGGCAGTCAGATCCTGGCGGCCGATCAGTTCTCCACGCAGGTTGTAAATGCTGAGGGTCCCTGTCTCCCCTGCCGCCACCCGGGCTTTCAGGTTGATCAGCCGGTTTTTGCCCGAAGGATTTGGCCAGGCCGCGTACAAGCGGGATTGGCCCTCCGCCGGGGGCGTGGTTTCGTCTTCCACCGCCACCTCGGTTCCCAGCCTGGCGATGAAGATATCAGCGCCGCCACTGCTGGCAAGGGTGGTGGGGCCAAAGCTGGCCGTGCCTGTGAACATCCCCGTCACGCAGCAATTGCCGGCGGCGTCCACGGAGAGGTCGCAGCTCCAGTCAGTGCCGGAACTTCCTGCCTGCCGGGCCCAGAGGAAGTTTCCGGCGGGATCGAGCGCGCAGGCGAAGATGTCGGTTGCCCCGTTGCTGGTAAGAGTGATGGGGCCAAAATCGGCGCTGACCTGAAACGCCCCCGTCACACAGCAGTTGCCGGCGCCGTCCACGGCGATGTCGCCATAAAACAGCGAGTAGCTGGTCCAGCCGGCCTGTCTGGCCCACCCGAAATTCCCGCTGGGATCCAGCTTGCAGACAAAGTTGTTCATCCCGGTCCCGCTGGTCAGAGTGGTGTCTCCAAAGCTGGCGGAGCCCTGGAAAACTCCCGTGACATAGCTGTTGCCGGCAGCGTCCGCGGCGATGCCGCAACCCGCGGTAACGCTAAATTCTCCTCCGGCTTGCCTGGCCCACAGGAAGTTTCCCTCCGCGTCCAATTTGCAGACGAACAGATCGCTATATTCCCCCTCACTGGTAAGGGTGACGGGGCCAAAATCGGCTGAGTGGCTGAACCCCCCGGTCAGAAGGCAGTTGCCGGCGTTGTCCACGGAAAGGTCATTTCCCATGTCAGAGTCACATCCCCCGGCCCGCCTGGCCCAGATGAAATTGCCATCAACATCCAGTCTGGCGAGGAAGGCGTCCTCATAGCCCTGGGAGACTAAAGTGGTTGAGCCAAAGGTGGCCGAGCCGCTGAACAAACCGGCAATGTAGCAGTTGCCCGCGCTGTCCAGGGCGATGGACATGCCCATGGTATCATCAAAACCTCCGGCCCGGCTGGCCCAAAGGAAGTTTCCACCCGCGTCCAGCTTGCAGACGAAGGCGTCCTTTTCTCCGCTGGCAGTTAGCTCTATGTCGCCGAACTGGGCGGTGCCGGCAAAATCCCCCGTCAGGAAGACGCTTCCAGACGCGTCAACAACTATGGATCTGCCGCCGTCGAAACCAGGGCCTCCGGCTTGCCTGGTCCAGCGGAAATTGCCACCGGTATCCAGCTTGGAGACGTAAACATCGCCATCGCCCAGGCTGCTGAGGATGGTTCCTCCAAAGCCGGCTGATTCTCGGAAGAAGCCAGTCACATACAGGTTGCCGGCATTGTCCGCGGCGATGCCCAGGCCATAGTCATAGCCCTCTCCCCCCGCGCGCTCTGCCCACTGCCATTCTGGCACTGTCTGCGCGCCCAGGCTGGCCAGGGCGGAAACCAGGATAAAGCAGAGCGAAAGCGCTGCCATTCTATTCATTTCTTACTCCAGAAGGTTACTGGCTTCATAACGCGCCAAGCTTTGCCAGACCCGCAAATATAGTCAAGGGAAAAACGCCTTTTACCCACCCTCGCCCCAAGCATCAATACGGTATCAATACGGAATCAATACGGATTTCATCCGTAATGATTCCGTATTGATACCGTATTGATGCTTGGGGCGAGGCCGGAAATCTACTCGTATCTGAGGGCGTCGATGAGGTTCAGGTTCGCGGCTTTGCGGGCGGGATACCAGCCGAAGAAAACGCCGATCAGGCAGGAAAAGCCTACGGAGAGGAAGATCGACCAGGGGGTCACCACGATGCTCCAGCCCATGGTTTTGCCCAGGATCACGGCCAGGCCCCAGCCCAGGGCGATGCCGATGAGCCCGCCGAGGATGCTGATGGTGATGGCTTCGATGATGAACTGCAGCAGGACGTCGCGTTTTCCGGCGCCCACGGCCATGCGGATGCCGATCTCCTTGATCCTTTCGGTCACCGAGACCAGCATGATGTTCATGATGCCGATCCCGCCCACGAGCAGCGAGATCCCGGCGATGCTGGCCAGAAGCACGGTCATGGTGTTCGAAACGCTGCTGGCGGCCTCGGCCACGTCGGTTTGCGAGCTCACCATGAAATCGGCGGCGGTGGTGCCGCTGTGGCGGCCCTGCATGAGGTTCGAGATATCTTCCTGAACGATGGGAATGCGTTCCTGCGAAACGGCTGAAACGATGATGGTGAGAAAACGCCAGCGCGCTCCGATGAGGCGGGTGGAGGTGGTGGAATGGGGCGCGAGGACGATGTCGTCCTGATCGTTGCCCGAGGTGCTCTGGCCCTTTGATCTGAGCACGCCTTTCACCGTGAAGGGGATGTTGCGGATGCGCATGATCTTGCCCACGGGATCCTCGCCCACAAAAAGGTTGTCCGCCACGGTCTTGCCCAGCACGCAGACTTTGGCGCCGTTCTCCACCTCGGAGGGGTAGAAAAAGTCGCCCGATTCCATCTGCATGTCGCGGATGAGGAAATAATCCACATCGACACCCATGATGCGGCCGCGCCAGTTGTTGCTGCCGAATTTGAGTTGGCCCCAGGTGTTGTAAACCGGCGAAGCGTAGAGCACGCCGTCAACTTGGTTCCGGATGGCGTCCACGTCACCTTCCTCGAGGGTGTTGCCGGAGCCGGCAGCCTGGCGCGCGGTGCTTTGGGTGTTGGTGAAATTGGACATCACGGAGATCACGTTCGTGCCCATGGTGCTGATCTGATCGTCCACCACCTTTTTGGCGCCTTGGCCGATGGCGATCATGGTGATCACGGCGGCCACGCCGATGATGATGCCCAGCATGGTGAGAAAAGTGCGGGTCTTGTTGCGGGTGAGGGATTTGAGGGCGATGCGCAGGATCCCGAAAACCGACATCAGGCCACCTCCTCGCCGTCGTCCAGACGGGGCAATTTCTTCAAATCTTCAGTGGCGTCGCGCGGCTTGGGGTTGGGCACATCGGAGATGATGCGGCCGTCGCGGAAAGTGATGATCCGGGTGGCGTACTGGGAGATGTCGAATTCGTGGGTTACCAAGATCACGGTCTTGCCCTCGGAGTGCAGCTTTTGGAAAAACTCCATCACCTCCACGCTGGTGCGGGTGTCCAGATTGCCCGTGGGCTCGTCCGCCAGCAGGAACACGGGGTCGTTGACGATGGCGCGGGCGATGGCCACACGCTGCTGCTGGCCTCCGGAAAGCTGGTTCGGGAAATGGCGGGCGCGGTCGTTCAGGCCCACTGTTTCGAGTGCTTTGAGGGCCCGGGCGTGGCGGTCTTTGGCGTGGAGTTTTTTGGAATACAAAAGGGGCAGTTCCACGTTTTCCAGCGCCGTGGTGCGGGGCAAAAGGTAAAAGCTCTGGAACACGTAGCCGATCTTGTGGTTGCGCACTTGGGTGATCTCGGCATCGTCCATGGCGTGAACATCGAAGCCATCAAGGATGTAGGTACCGGAGCTGGGTTTGTCCAAACAGCCGATCAGGTTCATGAAAGTGGTCTTGCCAGAGCCGCTGGCGCCCATGATGGCGATGAATTCGCCGGTTTGGACGTCCAGATCGATCCCGCGCAGGGCGTGAACCTGGATCTCGCCCATGGTGTAGGTTTTGGTGATCCCGCGCGCGCTGAGCAGGGTTCTTGCCGTCATGCTCAGAACCTTGGCCCCATGCCGGGTCCGCTCAGGGCGCTGTTGCCCACGGCCTGGGAGGGATCTTTGTAGATGACGCCGGTGATGATCTTCGTATCCGGAGCGAGGGGGCTGAGCACCTCCACGAAAGCGCCGTCGGAAACGCCGGTGCGCACCATGATCAGCTCCGGTTCCTTGTCTTTCAGCACCCAGATCAAGGCTGAGCCGCCGCCACGACCCATTCCGCCGGGCATTCTGCCGGTGGGCATGCCTGTGGAAGGCCTGCCGCCGGGTAAACCGCGGACGGGTCTTCCGGAAGAAGCTTTGGTACTATCAGGGCTGGACTTCAGAGAGCTGTCGGGCCTGGCGTCCCCCCGAACAGGAGCCTTGTCGTTGTTGGTGGAAGCCATGGCCTTTTCCAGCGCGGCTTTACGGGCGTTGGCGATCAGGTCGTCCTCCCATTTGAGGCCGAAAAGCTCCCACACTTCCTTGCTGGGGGTGAAGCGGGTGGCGGTTTCGGGGATGCGGGCCACGTTTTCCTTGGACTGGGTGATGATCGTCACATTGGTGGTCATGCCGGGAAGCAGCTTGTGGTCGGGGTTGGCGGCGTCGATGATCACGCTGTAGCTCACCACGTTTTGCTCGGTCTCGGATTTGAGCCGGATCTGCTGCACGGAGCCGCTGAACATCTGGCCGGCGTGAGCATCCACGCTGAATTCCACCGGCAGGCCCACGGAAATTTTGCCGATGTCGGCCTCGTCCACGCTGGCCGTGATCTCCATCTGGTCCAGGTTGTTGGCTATGGTGAAGAGGGTGGGCGAGTTCATGCTGGCGGCCACGGTCTGGCCTTCGGAAACCTCGCGGGATACGATCACGCCGTCGATGGGCGAGGTGATGGTGGCGTTGCTGAGGTTCTTCTGGGCGGTTTGAAGCCGCAGCTGGGCCGTGGCCAGGTTCAGTTCGGCTTGGTCGAGGCTGAATTCGTCTTTCTTTAGCTCGTAGGCTGAGATCATGTCGCGTCCGGAGAGCGACTTGCTGTTGTTGTATTCCATGCGCGCTTCGTCGCGGGAAATGCGGGCCTTGTTCACTTCGGTCTGGGCGGATTCCACGCTGGTGGCCAGGATCTCGGTGTCCAGCCGGGCCAGCACTTCGCCCTTTCTCACGTTGTCGTTGAAGTCCTTGTAAAGGGTTTTGATGGTGCCGGAAACCTCGGTGCCCACCTCCACCAGCACGGTGGGATTGAGCGAACCGGTGGCTGTCACCACCTCGCGGATGGTGCCGTTGGAGGGGCTGTCGGTCTTCCATTCGGGGCGGTTGCTGTTTTTGCGCACCTGGGCGTAAACGATCACGGCGGCGATGACAAGCAGCACTATAATGACGTATTTGAGATATTTTTTCATGGTGTAACCCCTGTCACCATTTGCCCTGGATCTTTTGGGAAAGCAGGTTGTTAATGGCCTCCTGGCGGGCCAGGATCTGGTAGCGGTTGTTGTTGTAGGCGATCTCGGAATTGATGAATTCCACGCGGGTCTTGTCCAGTTCCAAAAGCTCGATCAGACCCAGGCGGAAGCGTTCTTCGGCCACGCGGATCTGGCTTTCGCTCTGGGCGAGTTTTTCGCCGTAAAGCTCGTCCAAGCGGTTCAGATAGGCCAGTTCTTGGGTGAGGGTGGCGTATTGCCGGTCGATCTCGTCGATCTGCTGCTGAATCTCCAGCTCGGCCAGGCGCTGGGCGAGGTCGCCGCGTTTATTGGTCTCCCCCTGTCTGAACTGGTTCCAGAGCGAGTAGCTGAAATTCAGGCCCAAGGTGTGGTTGGTGCCGTAGGTGTCGAAGTCGAAGTTGTCGCCGCTCACGCTGCGGCTGAAATTGTAGGCCAGGCTCACGCGGGGAAAGTAGTTCAGAAAGCTCTGGGTAAGGCCCAGTTCGCCGCGCTTGAGGTCTGCCTTGAGCAGTTTCACCTGGTTGCTCTGTTCCGGTCCCAACTCCGGCAGGCTGTAGTTGTTGTCCGGAACCAGCTCCGCCAGTTCATGGCCGGCATCATCCATGCGCACCAGGCTGAAGAGCTGGGCGCGTTTGGCGGCGATGGAGTTTTCCAGCTGCAGGATGGAGATGCGGGCGTTCATCACGGCGATCTCGCTTTCCTTCACATCAAAGCTGGTGTTCTTGCCCAGTTGGTTCAGCACCTGGGCCTGTTCCCACACGCGGGTTTGGATCTCCAGATTCTTCTGCAGCGAGGAAAGCTGGCGCTGGGTGCTCAGCACATCCAGATAGGCCGTGAAAACGCTGTAGGCATAGGCGCTGGCGCTGGTTTGGCGGGTCAGCTCGGCCTTGGCGGCGTCCAGCTTGGCATACTTGTAGTTGAACCAGGCATCGTCGTTGAGGCTGATGGTTTTGCTGATGGAAAAACCGGCCTGGCTGCTCAGATCGGCGGCGGGTCCGGAATTGTAAAAATCGTTGCTGATGCCAAAATTCACGCCGGCCTCGGGCAACAGGTTCCAGGTGGCGCTGCGGAGGCTGGAGCGGCTGGATTCATAGGCAAGTTCGCTGCGCAGCATGCCATAGCTGTTCTCCAGGCCATGCCCGACGAGCTCGTCCAGGGTGTACTGCTGCGCCAGCAGAGCCAGCGGCAGCAACAGCAGGAGGGTGGTTAGTGCTTTCATGATCTTCATATATCCTTCAAAATAGATGTCTGCGTGCGTCAGGCAGGATGGCCCACGTTACTCATTACCGCACTTTGGGGCTTTTCCTGCATTAATTGTGTACGGCGGAACCATCTTCAGGATGCACTGTTTTTCAAAGCCGCGATACAGACAAGGAAAAATTCTTGCCGGGAAAGCCATGCCATTTTTTCTGGCACTCAAAGACAAAAAATCAAGCCAAGGAGAAATCATGCCCTACAATCTTAGAAACCGCCATTTTCTGACCCTGATGGACTTTTCGCCGCAGGAGATCGGATTCCTTTTGGACCTCTCGCTGAGCCTGAAAAAAGCCAAATACGCGGGAACCGAGCAGCAGCGCCTCAAAGGCAAAAACATCGCCCTGATCTTTGAAAAGGACAGCACCCGCACCCGCTGCGCCTTTGAAGTGGCCGCCCTTGACCAGGGCGCGCACGTCACCTATCTGGGCCCCACCGGCAGCCAGATGGGCAAAAAGGAATCCATCGCCGACACCGCCCGGGTGCTGGGCCGCATGTACGACGGCATCGAATACCGCGGCTACGGCCAGGAGATCGTGGAAGAGCTGGCCCAATACGCCGGCGTGCCTGTCTGGAACGGACTCACAAACGAAGACCACCCCACCCAGGTGCTGGCCGATTTCCTCACCGCCAGGGAACATCTGAACAAGCCGCTGAACGAAATGGTCTTCGTCTATGCCGGTGACGGGCGCAACAACGTGGCCAACGCCCTGATGATCGGCGCCGCCAAAACCGGGATGGATTTCCGCATCGTGAGCCCCAAATCCCTCTTCCCGGAAGCCGCGCTGCTGAAGAAATGCAAGGATGTGGCCAAAACCACCGGCGCCACCATCACCATCACCGACGACATCGCCAAAGGCGTGAAGAATGCCGATGTGATCTACACCGACGTCTGGGTCTCGATGGGAGAACCGGACAGCGTTTGGGCCGAGCGCATCAAGCTGCTCAAACCCTATCAGGTGAACGCCGCCATGATGAAAAAAACCGGCAAGCCCAGCACCCTCTTCATGCACTGCCTGCCCGCGTTCCACGACCTCAAGACCACTGTAGGCAAGCAGATCAACGCCAAGTTCAAGCTCAGCGCCATGGAGGTTACCGACGAGGTGTTCGAATCGCCCAACTCCGTGGTCTTCGACGAGGCGGAAAACCGCATGCACACGATCAAGGCCGTGATGGTTGCCACCCTGGGCAGCTGATCACTTCCATCATATTGAAACAAAGCCGGCGGATCGCTCTGCCGGCTTTATCATTGATGGGTGGGATACCTATTTCACCAAGGCGATCCGCCGCTGCACGGAGTTTCCTCCCTGGCTGGCGCGGATGATGTAGATGCCGCTGGAGGCCGGTCTGCCGTGGTTGTCCAAGCCGTCCCAGCGCTGCACCACGGATTTGGGGCTGTTGCCGTGGAAGAGGGTTTTCACCAGCTGGCCGCGGAGGTTGTAGATCTCCACCAGCACGGGCTGGGCGTTATTTTTCAGCTCCAGCCGGAAGCTGGTTTCGCCTTTGAAGGGGTTGGGGTAATTCGGAGCCAGGGAAATACCCGCGCCGGGTACCAGCCCGGGATCGTCGGCCGCGCTCACTGTTTCGCCGAAATACTGGGTTAAAACGTATTCCACCAATTCCCGTGCGTCGTCCTGATAGATGTTGTAAAGTGGAAAACTCACTCCGCAGACCTTGCCGCTTTGGTTCAGGTTCAGCACCCCCACCGGCAGGCCGCCCATCGCGCCCTGGGGCGTGTCGTCAGCGTAATCCGTGCCGTAGTTGTAGATGGTGGCGCAGCCTGGGCTGGGGCTGATGCTTTCCACGCGGATGATGTGTCCGTTCAGGCTGGTGGTGGTCTTGTCCGGGTCCACGTTCACGGAGGGAAACTGGTCGTGCACGGGAACGGCGAAGCGGAAGCGGGCTGTGTTGCCGGCGTAATCGGCCGCTGCGATCCCGATCGTTTCATAGATGAAGGAATCGCTGTTGAAATTGCCCGGATAGTTGGAATTCAGCTCGAAAGCCAGCGAGGGGAAGTACACGCTGAAGAACAGGTTGCCCCCGGCCTGGATATACTGCTGCAGCGCTTCCCGCGCGAAATAGGGATAGTCCATGCTGGCCTGGTCGTTCCCATGCCAGATGATGGATGAGAAGACGCCGATGTCGGCCAGGCGCAGGTTTTCAGCCAGGGAGTTGAGGTCCAGTTCGGTGGTGGCAAAGCTCGCGGCTGCCAGGGCGTAAAAATCGTCCGCCTGCTGGTCCGTGGGTTGGAAGGGATTGGTTCCGCCCATGTTTTCCGTCTCATCCACGATCAGCACACCCTGGTCCAGCGTCACGGGGCGGCTTTTCACCACCTGCGCGAAAGGACCGGCGTTGCCGCCCTGGTCCACCGCGCGGAGGCTGTAATGATAGTAGTTGAGCGAGCCCACCACATCGTTGTCCAGATATTCGCTGGCGGTGATCAGCCCGCCGATCTGCGTTCCCAGTTCGCCCTGGATCTGCGAGCGGTAAAGCTGGTAGCCGGCCAGGTCATGTTCGTGGTTGTCGTCCCAGTCCAGAGCGATGCTCTGATACTGTGGCTGGTCAGCAAAATTCTGCGGTTCCAGCGGCACGGAGAGCGGCACAGCGGAGGTATAGACCAGATAGCTTTCGTTGCCGAAGTTGTCCACGGAGCCCACCGCGAAATGGTACAGCTGGCCCTGCGTGAGGCCCTGCACCGCCAGATAGTTGGCGGAAGTGGCCACGGGCGTTCCCCAGCTGCCGAAAACCGTGCTGTGATATACGTTGTAAGAGCTGATCAGGGGGTCGCCCAAATCCTCCCAACTCAGCAGGACGGTGGAGCCGTCGCCCCAATCCTGCGCTGTAAGGCCCACCGGGGCCGAAGGCATGTCCGCGAAGGAGGCGGCGCAGGCCACGGAGGCCTTGATCACTTCCGCGCAGTAAGCGGGATTGAGGTTCACCACCAAGTCCTGGGCGGAGTGATAGACGGGCGAGAAGTCGTCTTCGAAAAAGTAGATCACGTGGTAGCCGTTCTGCCAGAAGGGATGGCTGTCGCTGCTGCCGCTGTTCATGCTGCCGTAATAGGCATCCAGGTCCGTGTACTGTTCAGTGATCTGGGCCGCGTAGGCGCTGTGGTCCAGCGAGCCATCGTAAGGCATCAGGCGCACCTGCCAGGGCTGGGGCCCGGTTTCGTTGGCGATCATGTCGTGATTGATCATCAGGCGGATGTTTTCGCCGGCCAGATATGCCGTCTGGGCGTGGTGTTTGGAACCCCAGAGGCCGAATTCCTCCGCGGCGAAGGTCACAAAGCGGATCGAGGTGCGGGGCTGGTAGCCGCTGGCCATCATCACCCGCGCCATTTCCAGGGCGGACACGCTGCCACTGGCGTTGTCGTCGGCCCCGGGCGCGAACACGTAGGGATCGCTGTTGTTCGAGATCGAGTCGTGATGCCCGCCCACAACGATGTACTGGTTCGGGTAGATGGTGCCTGGAATGGTGGCCACCACGTTGTATTGGCTGGTGTTTTGCCACAGGAATTCCTGCAGCACCACGTCGGTGACCCCGTAGCTGAGGAATTTCTGCTGGATCCACTGGGCCACCTGGAGGCGGTTGTCCGCCCGCGCGTAGCGGGTCTGAAAGTCCTGCAGGCTCTGGATGGTGCTCTGCACCGAAGCGGCGTTCACCAGCGCGATCATCTGGTCGATATCGGTCCGCGCGCTGTGGCCGGAGGGTGAGGTCAGCGCAGTCTGGGAAAAGCGCAGCGGCTCCGGCCCCAGCCGGGTGAAGGGGTGGTCGATCAATTCCCGCAGTTGGATCTCGTCCAGGCCGCTTTCGATCAGGTAGGCATCGCTCAGTTCCAGCAGCAGCCTGCCCCCGGCGCCCAGCTCCGGCTGGCCCTGGCCGGGGATCTTCCCGATCAGGTAGAGTTTATGGGCCTCGTCAAGCTCCGTGAGCCGGAAAGCCTGGAATTTCCCCTCCGGCACCAGGGCGATGGCCAGCTCGGAGTCGTAATGCAGGATGGCGCAGCCTGCTTGGTCAAGCTGGCGCATGGATTCGTTCAGGCTTTGCTCCGGGGCGGAGCGGATCCGTTCCACCGGGATCCCGGCCACGAATGTGTTTGCCCAGAGCGCAAGGCAGAGCGGCAGCAAAGCCGCGAGCGTTATAAATCTTTTCATCGAGTCTCCAAATTTTATCCCCAGCTGGGAACTTGCGTGTTTTTCCAAGATCAAGCAACGCCCGTTCCAGTCAAGCGATTTGTTCCAGTTCGGCCGCCCGTCCTTCCGGGACAACGTGTGGTCGGACTTGGCGGCGGCTGTAGCGCAGCATTTCAAGGCTGCGTTTTGTCCTTTCGCGGGATCGGCATCCTGCGCTACGTACCCCCCCCCCGCCCGAACCCAATTTTTGCTTGTGATCCGCCCCGCCTGCATTATTATCTCTTTTGGAAAAACATTCAAGAAGACCTTTGCGTAATACCAAATTGTCCAGCTTTCCAGGATCTACTTTATAGTTATCCACAATTTTTCCAGAATTTCCCAACATGAACCCTGAAAAAGCTCAGTTATCCACATATTTTGCCCTCA
>JAJBAV010000040.1 GCA_020532085.1 Candidatus Cloacimonadota bacterium
GACCGGCCCCTTCCTTAATTCGTCGCGGAAAAGCGCGGAAAAAGGGAAAAGTGGACAGAAAAAAAGAGATTAATAGGAACGCGGATGACAGGATCGACAGGATCAATGGGATTTATAAAACAGAGGGGCAGAGGGACAGAGTTATGTACCATAAGCTTCAGCTTGTTGGGTGCCCGAGATTCATCTCGAGGCACAAGGATAAAAACAGAGGGAAAGAGGGACAGAGATGGATTTTAACACAGAGAATAGCAGAGCAAAAGCGGAGGAAAGAACATTAACACTCCAATCCGTCGAATCCGTTAAATCAGTTGAATCCGTAGGTAAAAAAACCAAACGAAGGAGGGACAAGTGAACGAGAACCTGCTGAAAGAACTCGCCCGGGAACTGGCCACCAAGGTGAACAACCTGGTGGACATCCCCATCATCAAAGAAGAAGATGAACAGGCGTTCTTTGAACTGATCATCCTGCTCATGCTGGAACTGGTCTTCAACCGCCTGGGTTTCAAGAACGTTGTCGAAATCTCGCCGCGTGCGTGAAACGCAAACTGCGCAAGAGGCGCAAACAAGCAACCTGACAAGCGGGGCTGGGAGACCGGCCCCTTCCTTAATTCGTCGCGGAAAAGCGCGGAAAAAGGGAAAATGGGGTCAGAAAAAGAGGGTTTTTTTGAAAACAGAGGGACAGAGGGACAGAGAGGGATTTTAA
The DNA here is from genome assembly GCA_020532085.1 of Candidatus Cloacimonadota bacterium. Lineage (NCBI taxonomy): Bacteria > Pseudomonadati > Candidatus Cloacimonadota > Candidatus Cloacimonadota bacterium. Next base: position 704 of record JAJBAV010000040.1, read on the forward strand.
CACAGAGAATAGCAGAGATTAAACACAGAGAAAAGCAGAGGAGTTGATTGTAGCATAAGCTTCAGCTTGTTGGGTGCCCGAGATTCATCTCGAGGCACAATGATAAACACAGAGGCACAGAGACACAGAGACACAGAGGGGTTTTAAAAACAGAGGGGCAGAGAGGGACTTTAACACAGAGAATAGCAGAGATTAAACACAGAGAAAAGCAGAGGGGTTTAATTGTAGCATAAGCTTCAGCTTGTTGGGTGCCCGAGATTCATCTCGAGGCACAAAAGATCATAAAAACAGAGGGACAGGGGGACAGAGAGATGGGGAGACACAGAATCTACAGGATCAAAGAATGGCACGCAGATAAGAAAATCCGTAAATCAGTTGAATCCGTGAATCCGTATGAAATATGAATGCCCAGCCCTGGATTCGATTCACCCCACCGGCCAACAAGTTGTCCGGCGAGGACCCCGACGTCACTGCGTTCCTGAATGACGAGGGTTTGGGTGTGCCTGCCTCCATTCCCGCGCAGTCATTTCCCTTTTGGAGGGTATAGTTACAGAGTCCTGACGGGCGAAATCCCTCCGGCAGAATTAGCTTGACAGATTTGAGGCCATGGGAGGGTTTTGATATTCAAACTGGAGAAATGGGCGAAAATCCCTGTGTGAGAGGGATCCAGGCCCGAAAGAGGAACCGCTTGAAAAGATACATGCTGCTGCTGGTGGTGGCGCTGTGCTCCCTGTTGGGGGCGGAGATCCTGGTGCCGATGGACCGGTCCCAGAGCGACCACCTGAAAGCCTACGGAGTCGCCTTCGAAGCGCTGAAGGAGCAGTATGTGGTGAAGTGGTTGCTCAACTACCGGGGAGGCAGTTTTTTGCTGCCGGAATCCGAAGGCCTGGCCGCGCTCTGCAACATCCGCGGGGTGCGGTTTGAGCTGGTTTCCTCCGCGAATGTGGCCGCCATCATGGCCGAGATCCAGGAGGCGAACATGGAGGCGGTGGTGCTGGAAAAAGAGCCGAAGATAGCCATCTACATTCCGCCCAACGCCCTGCCTTGGGACGACGCCGTGACCCTGGCCCTGGAATACGCTGAGATCGAGTATGACCGCTTTTGGGACGACGAGGTGCTGGAGGGCAAGTTGGTAGATTACGACTGGCTGCATCTGCATCACGAGGATTTCACGGGGCAGTTTGGCAAGTTTTACGGTTCCTACCGCCACACGCCCTGGTATCAAAACGACGTTCAGGTGAACGGGGCAATGGCCGCCCGCCACGGCTACGCCAAGGTTTGGCAGCTAAAGCACGCGGTGGCGCAGAAGATCCGGGAATTCGTGGAGAACGGCGGTTTCCTCTTTGCCATGTGCGCCGCCACAGACACCTACGACATCGCGATGGCCGCGTATGGAACGGACATTGTTGACGGCCTCATCGACGGCGACGGGATCGACCCCCAATACAAGAGCAAGCTGGATTTCAGCCGCTGCTTCGCCTTTGAGGATTTCAGCCTGAAGACCAATCCCTTCGAATATGAATTTTCCGATATCGACGCCAGCGACTACTCCCGGCTGCGCGGGGCCGAGGCGGACTATTTCCAGCTCTTCGATTTTTCCGCCAAATACGATCCCGTGCCCACCATGCTCACCCAGTGCCACGTGAACGTGATCGACGGCTTTCTGGGGCAGACCACCTCGTTTTTCAAGGACAAGGTGAAAAAGAGCGTGATCATCCTGGCCGAGGTGCCGGGCCAGAATGAGGTGAAATACATCCACGGCAACATCGGCAAAGGCACTTTCACCTTCTACGGCGGACACGATCCCGAGGATTACCAGCACAAAGTGGGCGATCCCGAAACCATCCTGGACCTCCATAAGAACTCGCCCGGATACCGGCTGATCCTGAACAACATCCTCTTTCCGGCCGCCGAGAAGAAGGAATTGAAAACCTGAGGAAGGGCAGTGAAAAGATTCTATCCGAACATCCGCAAAACCCAGCTCAAGGTTGGCCTCTTCACCGTGGTGATCCTGGCCGCGCTGGTGATCAGCTACCTGTGGCTGAGCAGCCGCATCTCCACCCGCGCCCAGACCGACCTGCGCCTCAGCTTCGGCGAGGTGATGGGCCTGGAGGTGGGCGACCAGGTGACCTTCCGGGGCATGGAAGTGGGCCGGGTGAAAAAGATCGAGGCCCGGGACCGGGACATCCTGGTGACGGCGCGGATCAACAGCGACATCAGCCTGAAAGAGGGCTCCCGCTTCATCATCGCGGACAGCGGCCTGATGGGCGGCACCCTGCTGAACATCTCTCCCGGCGAAGGCCCGGGACTTTTGAACACCAAACAGGTCCTCGCCGGGGATTCACCTTTGGGGATCATGAGCGTGATCGGCCAGGCCACTCTGGCGCTCGATGAGATCAAAACTGTTTTCGCCAGCCTGCGCGGGGAAGACGGCCTGATCGGCAAATCCACCGCCGTTTTGGATAACGCCCAGGCGGCCACCGCAGCGGTGGACCAACTGGCCCTGGGCGCCCGGAACGACCTGGAAGCAACCCTGGACCAGATCGAAAGGCTCACCGGCGAAGTGAGGTCCGTGGTCCAGGCCAGTTCCGCCGATCTGGAAAGCACGCTCGGCCAGGCCCCGGAGGCCATGGCCCGGGCAAGCGCCGCCCTGGACAGCCTGAAGGTCCTTTCCGCAAAGCTGGACGCCACCATGCGCGCTTTGAACAGTGGCCAGGGCACGGCCGGGAAGCTGCTGCGCGATGACGAGCTCTACCGCCAGCTGCAGGGCTCCGTGGCCAGCCTGGATTCGCTGGTCGCGGACGTGCGCGCCAACCCCAAAAAATACCTGAAATTCAGCATTTTCTAAGGATACCGATGAAGCCAATACACATCCTTCTGCTCCTGCTGCTGCTGGCGGCCGGGGCCTGTCCCGCCTATTACTTCGGCCAAAACAAGGTCAACTTGGTCCCCGAGGAATGGTCCACCCTGCAAACCCTGCACTTCGACATCTACTACCCCCGGGGCGAAGACGAATTCGGCCGGGTGGTGGCGCTGATGGCGGAGGAAACCTACTACACGCTGAAAGACCAGCTCACCTTTCCCATCGGCTCGCGCATCCCGGTGATGTTCTACAGCAGCAAGACCTCCTTCCAGAGCACGAACATCATCTATCCCCTGCTCACGGAAGGGGTGGGCGGCTTCACCGAAAGCCTGCGCAACCGCGTGGCCATACCCTTCGACGGCAGCTACGCGGACCTGGAGAAACTGCTGGCCCACGAGCTCACCCACGCCTACACCAATGCCTTGGAAGACGGGGTCACGAACGCCCTCAGCTCCATGCGGCCCACCTCTTTTCCCTTCTGGTTTTCGGAAGGTTTGCCAGAATACCTCTCCATCGGCGGTGAGAGCGACTACAACAACATGTTCATCCTGGACATGGTGGTGAACGACAACCTGCCTCCGCTGGAAAACCTGGGCGGATACTACGCCTACCGGCTGGGGGAAAGCTTTCTGGCCTATCTAGCCAAGAGCTACGGCAAGGACAAGGTCACGGAATTCTACTACACCCTGCGTTCCGTGAACGGCCTGGACAGCGCCACCAAAAAGGTGTTTGGACTGGAGTTCAAGGACCTGCAGTCCCGCTGGCGCTACCAGCTGAAGCGAGATTTCTTTCCCCTGGTGCAAGCTCAGTCCATCCCCGTGGAGAGCATGGAAAAGCGCAGCGACAGCGAGAAAAAGGGAGCCTATTTCAACCTGATGCCCCGCTTTTCGCCCGACGGCAGCCGCTACGTTTGGTTCAGCAGCGCCGATTCGCGCTACAGCGTTTGGATGGGCACCCTGCATGGCCTCAGCGAGCCCCGCCGGATCCTGAAAGGCGAGGCCACAGGCAAGATCGAGGAGTTTTACTATTTCCGCTCCAACCTCAGTTGGTTTCCAGACAGCCGCCGCGTGGCCTTTGCCGCCAAAACCGCCAATGGCGACCGCATCCACATCCTGGACGTGGACAAGCGCAAGATCGTGCGCTCCATCGCCCCCGCCGGCATGAGCGCCATCTACGAGGTTGACGTCGCGCCGGACGGGCGAAGCCTGGTTTTCGCGGGACAGCAGGGCATGCGCTGTGACCTCTTTGTGCTGGATCTGGCCAGCGAGAACCTGACCCGCCTCACCGACGACCTCTACAACGACCTCCAGCCCCGCTTCACGCCGGACGGCCAGAGGGTGGTCTTCGCCTCGGAACGCAGCCGCGATCCCGAAAGCAAGCGCCGGGGTCTTTTCGCCAACCTCTCACGGGACATCTTCAGCCTGGACCTGGCCGGCGGCAACCTCACCCAACACACCTTTGAACAGCGCGACTGCAGCTTTCCCCTCGTGGACGCCAAAGGCGACAATCTATACTACATTAATTCTGACGGCGGGGTGAGCAATATCTTCGCGCTGGACCTGAAAGGGGGCGGCAAGGCAAGGGTGACCAACGTCCTCTCCGGAGTCTATTCCGCGGACCTTTCCCCCGACGGCCGCCATCTGCTGCTGGCCAACTATTTCGACGGCGCCTGGGACATCTTTTTCAAGGACAGAAGCCTGGACACGCTTGACTTCGTGGCTTATCCCCCGGCCCAGTCTGCGGCGAAGGACGACAGCCTGCTGGCCGGGATCGACCTGGGCGAGCTGGACCGCTTTGGCAAACGCGCAGCCGTTAGACCCCATCGGGTGAACCCCGCCGCTGGTTTCGCCACCCGCGATCCTTTCCTGACCGAGTTTCCCGCCTTTGAATACACCGCCGAGGATTCCCTGCTGCTGCAGCGTGATTTCAGCTACGACGACCGCCCGCAGGCGAAAGACAACCCGCCCACCGTGCAGCCTTACCGGGCAAGGTTTTCGCTGGACAGCCTCTGGGGCGGACTGGCTTACTCGCCCGCGGTGGGGACCATCGGCTATGTGGAACTGAGCATGAGCGACATGATGGGAGACCACGGCATCGGCATCAACGCCGGAGTGGCCGGAAAGCTGGAGGAATCGAACCTCGCCCTCACCTACCTCTATCTGAAACAGAGAATGGACTACGGCATCGGCCTGTTCAACCTCAACGACGAATACTATTTCAGCGAGACCGTGCCGGGCCCCAACAACGATATCTGGTATCGTTACAGGGAACGCCAGACCGGGGCTTATTTTCTGCTCCGCTATCCCTTCAGCCGCTTTCTGAGGCTGGAATTCGACCAGATGCTCTACCAGCGCGGCAGCTACCTCTACCAGCTGGGCGACAGCCTGGAAGTGGAACTGGCCAACGACCTTGATCTTGTTTACTCCCCCGGCCTCAGGCTGGTGCACGACAACGCGCTCTACGGCTCCACAGGGCCCCTGCTGGGCTGGCGCCTCTATTACGACCTGAACACCACCCTCAACGACGGCAGGATCGACTATGTGACCAACTATCTGGACTGGCGCAGCTACACCCTCTTCAGCAAACGCTATTCCATCGCTCTCAGGGGCATCGCCGGGATCAGCACCGGGCCAAATCCCCAGCGCTTTCCCCTGGGCGGATATTACGGCATCCGGGCCTACGGCGACAACCTCAGCGGCTCCAAAAAAGCCGTGCTGACCGCCGAACTCCGCTTCCCCTTCTTCGAATACATCAACATGGCCTTTCCCCTGCCCCTGGCCATACCCAACGTGCGGGGCAGCGTGTTCGCCGAACTGGGCACCGTTTTTGACGATCCTGACAGCTTTCAGCCCTTCGACGGCAGCAAGCTGTGGGACCTCAAGCTGGGCTACGGCTTCGGCCCGCGCCTTGACCTGGGTTACGTGATCCTGGCCCTGGACGTCACCTGGCTCACGGACTTGGAAACCCACTCCAAACCCACCTTCTACATCAGTCTCAGCGAAGATTTTTAAGATTAACCATACATAGGAGAGAACCAATGAAGATCGACCTGCTGCGCAAACCCGCGGAACACATGGACACCGTGATCATCATGCACGGTGAGAAAGGTGACTTCCACAGCATCGAATATCTGCCCGACCATATCAAGAACGCCGTGAGCGTGATCATTAAACAGGATGAATACACTTTCGGCTATAAAAGCCTGAAGAGCTTTCCCCTGGTGCATGCCCGCCATCGCAGCAACATAATTCTTTGCGGCGTGGGCAACACGCACGACCTGGACTGCTCCAGGCTGCGTGAGCTCTTCGCCCTCTGTTTCCGGGCCGCCCTCAAGCTCGGTGCCCGCGAAGTGTATCTCTACCCCGGCTTCAGCAATCCCGTGGGCGAGGTCAATTTCGGCCACATCGTGGCAGAAGCGGCGCTGCTCACCGCCTATAAATTCGACAAATACCTCAGCGACAGTAAAAGCCACAGCTTGGAAGCCGTGCATCTGGCGGTGAATCCCAAAACCACCCGCCACATCAACCGCGGCATCCTCGAAGGACGCATCTTTGCGGAATCCACGAACATCGCCCGCGATCTGGTGAACGAGCCCGCCAACGTGATCCATCCCGAATCCCTGGCCGACGCCGCCAAGAAAGCCGCCCTCCAATACGGTTTCTCCATCGAGGTCTTCGGGCTGGACAAGCTGAAACGCCTGAAAATGGACGCCTTTCTGGCCGTGGGTAAAGGTTCGAAGCAAGAACCCCGGCTGATCCTGATGTCCTATCACGGCAATCCCGAACCCAAGGCCAAAACCATCGGCCTTGTGGGCAAAGGCCTCACCTACGACAGCGGCGGCTACTGCATCAAAACCCCGCAGGGCATGGTGAACATGAAGAACGACATGGCCGGCGCTGCCGCCGTGATCGGCACCTTTGCCGCCATCGCCACCCTCAAGCTCAAGGTGAACGTGCAGGGCGTGATCGCCGCCTGTGAAAACATGATCTCCGGCGCCGCCTACCACACCGGCGACATCATCCGCAGCATGAGCGGCAAGACCATCGAGGTCATCAACACGGACGCGGAGGGACGGCTCACCCTGGCAGACGCCATCCACTACGCCATCAGCCGCGAACACGTGAGCAAGGTGATCGACATCGCCACCCTCACCGGCGCGGCAGTTGGCGCGCTCGGCAACCAGATAACCGCCGTGCTCACCAACAACGAGCAGCTGCTGGAAAAGCTGCAGCTCGCTTCCGATTTCACCGGCGAAAAGATCTGGCAACTACCTGCCCACGATCCCTATCTGGACCTCATCAAAAGCGAGATCGCGGACCTCAAGAACAGCGGCGGCCCCCTCGCCGGAGCCATCACCGCAGGGCTCTTCATCCGCGAATTTGTGGATGACAAACCCTGGCTGCACATCGACATAGCCGGAACAGCCCTGAAAGACAGGGAAAGCGGGATCAACGCTTACGGCGCCACCGGCATCGGCGTGCGCCTGCTTACCCAGCTTCTGCGCGAGATGGAATGAAGCGAACAGCCCTGCTGATGGTTCTGCTGCTGGCTCTCTTCAGCTGTAAACCAGCCGATCAGGAACAGCGTCCGCTGGTGATGGCCACCATCCATCCCTATGAGCTCTTGCTCAGGGAACTGTTGGGGCCAGGTTTCGAGGTTCGCACTCTTATCCCGGCCAACGCCTCGCCCCACACCTACAGTCCAGGCCCCAAGGACATCAAAGCCCTGCGCGAAGCCGGGTTGGCGCTTTCCAACGGCCTGGGCCTGGAAACCGATCTGGAGAGGGCTTTCACCGCTTTGGGCGAAACCCATCTCCGGGCTGAGGAACTGCTGCGGGATGCTCTTCCGAATACTGAAAACCCCCATGTCTGGCTTTCGCCGGTGCTGATGGAAAAGCTCGCCCTGCGCCTCAGCGAGCGCCTGCAAAAGATGTTTCCCGAGCGCAGCGAGGAGATCGCCAACCGTGCCTTGGATCTCGTGGCCCGCCTGGCCGCGCTGGATGAGAGGATCAGCCGCGAACGCTCCGCTTTCGGCTCCACCCCGCTGATCAGCTTTCACGACAGTTTCCACCATTTCAACGCCAACTACGGCATCAACGACCTTGGCAGCGTGCAAAGCTCTCCGGGCCGAGAACCCACCCCCCGCGAACTGGCCCGCCTGGGAGAACTGATCCGGGCCAACGGCGTGCAGGCGATCTGTGTGGAACCCCAGATGGACAAAAGATCGGCGGAGGTTTTGGCCAGGGAATTCGATCTGCGGATGATCGAGCTGGACCCGCTGGGCTTCAGCATCAAAGCCCGAACCTTGCCGGAACTCATCGGCGCGAACTGGGACAGGATGAAACAGGCCTGGCAGCCTGAAACCGATCTGTGATCAAGATCTCCGGCCTTTCCCACCACTACGGCGGCAACCCCGTGCTCGAGGACATCGATCTCGAGCTGGCCGACGGAGAATTTGTGGCCATCATCGGCCCCAACGGCGCGGGAAAATCCACCCTGATCAAGCTGATCCTGGGGCTTCTTCCCCTGCAGAGCGGCTCCATCGAGATAGATGGCCTGCCGCACCTGCAGTGGCTGCGGTCCCATCCCCTGGGTTATTTGCCCCAGCACGAGGAATTTGACCGGAAATTCCCCGCCACCGCCCTCGACCTGGTGCTGCTGGGCCTGGCCGGGGAATTGGGCCTTGGCCGGCGTTTCAGCGCGGTTCACAAGGACCGGGCGCGACAGGCCCTGGCCAAAACCCGGATCGCCGACCTCGCGAAAAAACCCCTCGGAAGTCTTTCCGGCGGAGAACTTCAGCGTGTTTACCTGGCCCGGGCGCTAGTTTCCGAGAGCGACTACCTCATCCTGGACGAACCGGAGGCCTCCGTGGACCTGCCCGGAGTGCAGAGCTTCTTCTCCCTCCTGAAAGACCTCAACGAGGCGGGCAAAACGGTGATCACCATCTCTCACGACCTCAACACCCTCACCCAATACTGCAGCTTCCTGGTTTGCCTCAACCGCCGCCTCCACTGCCACACCCAGACCGATCTGGTGAACGCTGAGCTTATCCACAAAACCTTCGGTGAGACCGTGCGCATCATCGAAAAGGACTACTGATGTTTTCCTTCCTGGTTCACGCCCTGCTCGCCGCGCTGCTCTCCTCGGTCTGTCTGGCCCTCTTTTCGCCCTTCGTAACCCTGCGCCGGGTGTCCTATCTGGGTGAAGCGCTTTCTCACATCGCTTTTGCCGGGATCGCCCTGGCTTTGCTGCTGGGGCTCAATCTGCAGTTCACCACCCTGCTCTTCGTGATCGCCGTGGCTTTGGCCATCACCTGGCTGGCCCGGCGGCGCCAATTGCAGGAAGCCAACACCATCACCATCTTCCTCAGCGTATCCATGGCCCTGGGGATAATCCTGATCTCCCTCCGCCGCGGCTACAGCTTCGACCTGGCCAGCTACCTCTTCGGCAACGTGCTGCTGGCCTCAAGCGCCGACCTCTGGCAGTTGGGCGCCCTCCTGGCCATCAATCTGGGCTTCATCGGCTTCTTTTACAAGGAACTCTTCTACCTTTCCTACAATGCCGATCTGGCCGAGTTTTACCGCCTGCCGGTGCGGACCGTGGACCGCCTCTTCATGATCCTGCTGGCCGCCAACATCGTGATCACGCTTCGCGCCGCCGGGATCATCCTGGTGAGCGCTCAGCTCATCCTGCCCGCAGCCACCGCCTTCAATCTGGTGAGACGCCTCGACCACGCCGTGGCCGCCTGCGCCCTCATCGCCATCCTTGCCGCGGCCGGCGGTTTCGCGCTCTCCTGGTGGCTCAATCTGCCCACCGGCGCCAACATCGTTCTCCTCGAATTCTTCCTCTACCTCCTCAGCCTGCTGCTCCGCCCCCGCTCCGCGTGACCCGGAACCTTACCCTTACAGGGCCGAAGGGCTCAGGCGGAGTGGGATGCTCTCTTACAAACCGAATGGGTGATTTTGTGGTTTCAGAGAAGGATCAGCCCGAATAATGACGCATCCTGGCGGGGGAGCGCAAGCCCCCGGTGCAGGTTTTGCCCCGAAAGGGGGTTGTTTCCTCCTAAATCCCATCCCATCCGCCTCTTCCGAACTTCCCCCTGACTTCCCGCCTGTTCGGGGGGAACTTAGGGGGAGGCAAGTGAGAGGCGGATGGGAGAGGGGAAAGGGGGAAGTGCCGCGGCAGAAAGAAGGTACCGGCCTACTTCCCGGTGATGAATTTCACCAGGAAGTCAGGCTGGTAGGTTAGTTTGGCCTGGCGGAGGCCTTCCAGGCCCATATCCTGTTCGCGGTTCAGCCAGCTGTACTTTCCCTGCAAGTGGCGAGCGGTTTCCCAGTTGATCATCTGGGCGCTGCCCTTCATGTCGGGGTCGAATTTTTCGAAGTGGATGGTGGCCATGTCCGGGTTGATGGGGGAGAAGATGGAGTAGGCGGAGATCTTGTGTTGGTGGCAGATGATGATGCCCTCCACGGGCAGTTCGTCCCACAGGGCCAGGGTGTGTTGGATGGCCTGGAATTCGGTGTTGAGATAGATCCCCTCTGCGCTGCGCTGGCGTTTCCACTTTTCTGTGAAGCGCAGCACCACCTCGTGTTTGTCCGGGGTGATGGGCAGCACGTGGTAGGCTGGATAGGTTCTGGCGAATTGGGAGACGAGGTTCTTTTTCTTGGCGAGTTTTTTGCCGCTGAGGTTCACCATCCTGTCCACGGCATAAGCGTAGTCCGCCCAGTCGCGCTCTTCTTTGAGGGTGAAAAAGTCCTCCAGATCGGGATTGGTTTGGGGCCAGTTCTCCGGGATGAGGATGAGTTCGGCCTCCGGATCGCTGGCGCGGAAGCCGTCCAGCAATTCGCGCAGTTCGGCTGAGGAAAGGCCCGGACCCACGGGGAAGAAAACATAGGCGTATTTGGGGTTGAAAAGCACCAGATGATCGCGCCAGAGGGCGTACTGGTTGCCGTAGATCAGGCCCCAGGTGAGGAGGTTGACCACGGAATAGTCGCAGTTCTGGCGGGGCCAGCGTTCCAGATACTGGCGCAGCAGGGGCACGTCCGTGGTGGTGAGGTTTTTAAGTTCGAGCATGTTTTCCACTTCAGTCCATCTTGAGCAGCATGGGCGTGTAATTCGGCATCCGGGCAAAGCCCAGGCGTTCGTAGAAATCCTCGTGCCCGGGTTCCGAGATCAGGCCGATCCACTGGATGTCATTCGAGCGGAGAAATTCGACCAATTTTGCTACAATTTTGGCACCAATGCCCTGGCCGCGGAATTCGCTGTAAACCACCACGTCCTGGATATAGGCGTCGCTCACGCCGTCACTGATGGCGCGGCCCATGCCGATCAGTTTTCCATTCAGGCGCGCGGTCACGAAACAAAAGCTGTTGGCCATTATCCCGAGCACCGTTTCGAGATATTGGGGGTTTTCGTCCGTCTGCCACCAGCCGGGATGGCGGTAGAGGGCCAAGACCTCGGCCGGATCGGCTTCTTTCACGATTTTGAGTTCTATGTCCGCTGTCATGTTGCTTCCTTTGCCGGATATGAGTGGTTGCCCCGAACAAGGGGTTCGGGCCAATTTATGGCAGGGGGGATTTTGTCAAGAGGTGTCGGGGCTGGGTGGAAATGATCCCTGCCCCAAGAGCTGATAACGCTGCCCTGGGGGATCGCCATCCCATCGAAGGCCGCGCCAGGAAAAGCAGAGACGTTTTCTGCATGGTCTCCCGGGGCACCCTGATACCACCAATACCCGGTGGCAGAGGCACAAGCAGGGGTAAAGGGCGTGAGGATGAGTGGGTAGTGTGTATCCACAGGCAGTGATGGGTTGGTCACAGCTCCTTGAGGTAAGTGATCACCTTGGCCAGGATCTCATCCCTGGTCCTGCGGAAGAAATCCATGGCATCAGAATGCCCGGAAAAGGGGGCGGGATCAGCTATACCAAGATGCACCCGGGGTATGGGTTTAAAGAAGACAGGACAGCTTTCTTTGGCGTGGTCGCAAACGGTGATCACCAGGTCCAGATCATCCCGGTTCAGAAACTCCGAAACGTTCTTTGACCTCAGATCTGATGTAGGTATTCCTATCTCTTCCAAAACTCTGATCGCCCATGGGTTAACCGAAGAATGCGCTACTCCGGCCGAGTAAGCCAGATAACGGTCGCCCAGCAGATGGTTGATCAGGGTTTCAGCCATGATGCTGCGGCAGGAATTGCCGGTGCAGAGGATGAGGACCTTGGTCATGGCCGGGTTGTATCTGTCTGAGGGACGTTGTCTTCAGGTTTCCTGATCCCGATTTTCTCCAACAGCATTTTCTCGATCTCAGCCTTGGGGTAGAAGCCTTCATGGCGGAAGAACTCGCGGCCGTCCGCGTCCAGAAAGACCTGGGTAGGCATCACGCGCACACTGTATTTCTGTGCGGCGGCGCGATCCTTATACAGGTCCGTGAACTCCACTTTCAGCAAGCCCTGGTACTCGTCCCGGAGCTCTGTCAGAATGGGCTGCATCATCTTGCAGGGGATGCAGGATTCGGCGCCGAGTTCGATGAAGGTGGCCAAGGGTTGGATTTTGGTGGTCTGAGACAAAGAATCAGCGGCTGGGGTGGCTGTTTCCGCGGTGGGATCGTTCGTGGGCTGGTCCGCGGCGGCGTCGCCTTCGGTTTTAGCTCCGCAGGCTGAAAGCAGCATCATGGCGGTAAGCAGGATGAGCAGTTTTTTCATGGGGTCACAGTCCTTTGTTGCAGATCTTTTCCAGCAGTTTGGGGATGAGTTCCTGCGGAAAGCCGAAAGTTCCTTCCTTGCGGACGCCCAGCTGGGTAACGATCACGTGGTTGAAGTTGGTGATGCCCTTGTTCTCGAACATCTTTTTTAGGCAGGCCACCTTGCAGCCGTCGATCAACAGGTCCTTTTTGCCGTCCTCCGCAACGGTGCCGCCGCAGCCGCAATCGCCGGCGCCGATGCAGGTGGAGCAGCCCATTTCATATTTGTTGGCCAGATGCAGGGCTTTGGTGAGTTCAAAGGAGATCACGCCCACGTTGCTGGCCCCGGCGCAGGCGTAAACCTTGGTGGGGGCAGAGTTGGACACGCAGCCCTCGCTGCAGTCGGAACTGCCGCAGGAGCAGGAACAGCCGCATTCGTTTTCAGACATCTCAAACTCCTTTGCGGATGATGGCTTTGATCTCTTCCGGGGAAAGGACCTTGCCGGAGGAGACCACTTTTTCACCGATCACCAGGGCCGGGGTCATCATCACCCCGTAGTTCATGATGGCGTTCAGATCGGTCACTTTTTCCACTGTGGCTTCGATACCTGATTGTTCCATGGCTAACAGAGCGTTGGCCTCCAGTTTCTTGCATTTGGGACATCCAGTCCCGAGGATCTTAATGATCATTTGTTACTCCTTATCAGGGGATGAATTTTTTTGAAATGAGATAGAGGCCCGCCAGGAATACCAGGCCGGCACAGACATACTTCACGATTTTTGTGCCCAGGGAATTGCTGCTCCACTTCAGATAAGACTGTACTGATCCTGCGAAGGTTCCAGCCATAATGATCACCAGACAGTGGCCTATGATGTAGGCCAGTACTAGGGTTAAGGCAAAGATGAAGCGCGATCCGGCCGAAGTGAACACGATCCCCAAAATGGGCGCCATGAACGCGAAGGAGCAGGGCCCCAAGGCGATACCGAGCAGGAATCCCAGGCTGAGCGCGCCCCGGATCCCTTGAGGTGATCCTTTGCCGGCTCCACCCCGGAGGAAGGAGGGCATGGTAAAGACATCGGCGATGAAGAATGCCATGATCATGAAAACCACGCCCATCAACGGTTCCGTCCAGTTGCCCACGTCTCCCAGCATCTTGCCCAACAGTCCAGTGATCAGCCCGATCAACGCCATCATGGCCAGTATCCCCAAGGTGAAGAATGCTGAGAGCCTAAAGGCGTTTTTCGTCGAAAGGTCTGGCTGCCCATCCAGATACCCTATTATCATGGGAATGCTGGCCAGATGGCAGGGGCTGAGCAGCACGCTCAGAATTCCCCACACAAAGGCAGCCAGCAGCGCTATGACCGGATTGGAGGCCAGGGCCTGGCTAAGCTGGTTGAAGACCTGCAGCATCATCCGACCAGCACTCCGAAGAAATAACCGGTGAAGGTGGAGAAGATCACCACCAGGCCAACGAAGGCTATGGTTTTCTTGGGCCCCAGAACTGTATTTATCACCAGCATGGAGGGCAGCGACAGCGCCGGTCCGGCCAGCAGCAGGGCCAGAGCGGGCCCCTTGCCCATTCCTGATCCGAGCAAGCCCTGCAAAATGGGCACTTCGGTGAGGGTGGCAAAGTACATGAAGGCGCCGGAGATGGAGGCAAAGAAATTGGCCAACAGCGAGTTTCCGCCCACGGCGATCTCGATCCAGCGCGAGGGCACCCAGGCTTCCTGGCCGGGCCGGCCCAGCAGCGCGCCGGCGATCATCACGCCCAAAAAAAGCAGGGGAATGATCAGTTTGGCAAAGTCCCAGGTGGAATCCAGCCAGTCCTTCAGCTCACCTTTTTCAAACACCAGCCAGAGGCTGAAGCCGAAGACTGCCACCACAAAAGCGATCAGCGGTTGGGACGGGAACGCGAGACCCACGCCAGCAACCACAGCCGCGGTGAGGAGGGTTTTCCACAGCTTGAAGCCATAAAAAGCGGAGAGGGAAAGCCCGAACAGCAAAGCCAGCCCGGCCGTCACCAGCCAGCGGTGGGCATGCATCCAGTCCATGAAGGCTGAGGCGGTGTTGGGATTTGGCTTGGCCCAGTTGAGCACGATCAGGATCAATATCAGCAGGCCGAAATGGATCAGGGTCTGCCAGAGCGGGCGGCCCTGTTCCGGCTCGCCGAAGTTCAGGCCATCCTGCCGGGCCTGCTCTTCCCTGCGGAACAGCAGATGCATCACGAAGCCGATCACCACGCTGAACACCACGGCTCCCACGGTTCTGGCGATGCCCATTTCCAGGCCCAGGATCCGGGCGGTCATCACGATCGCCAAAACGTTGATCGCCGGCCCGGAATAGAGGAAGGCGATGGCGGGTCCGAGGCCGGCGCCGCGTTTGTAGATCCCGCTGAAAAGGGGCAGAATGGTGCAGGAACAGACAGCCAGGATGGCCCCGGAAAGCGCCGCCACACTGTAAGCCAGCCATTTTTTGGCCTTGGCGCCCAGAAAGCGCATCACGCTGTCCTTGCTGATGAACACGCTCACAGCTCCGGCGATGAACAGGGCCGGGACCAGGCAAAGCAGAACGTGCAATCTGGCATATTCCTGCAGCATGAAAAAGGCTTCGTGCAAACCGTTCAAAAAGCGGGGCGCGGTGAAAGGGATGAAGTAGGCCGCGATGAAAACGGCCAGCATGATCCCCAGTATCCTGAGTTCCTTCAGTTTTTCGCTCATGCAGTCAACTCCGTTTTTTCAGGTCAATCACACATTCATACATGTTCAGCACACAGGGGCAAAGCAGGCTGTAGAAAACCTGGTTGTTGTGTTTGCGGCTGCTGATGATCCCGGCGTTCCGGAGCACGGAGAGGTGTTTGGAAACCGTGGACATATCCGCGCAGATCAGTTCCTGCAGTTCGCAGACGCAGTGTTCCTGCTGGTTCAGCCGGTCCAGGATGAAGAGCCGGGTGGGATGGGCCAGGGCTTTCATGATGGTGGCCATCTCGGTATATTTGGCGTCAGTGGGAGACATTTTTCTTCCTCAATGGTGTTCATTGTTGCCTATTTTGCCAAACAGCCAAATACGGTCAAGGCTTTTTTTGCTTAAGCAGAAAAAGCTTGACAGCGGCGGACAGATGGGGTATAAACCCTCACTGAAAACTTCAAATCCAATCACCAAAACTTCAAATTGGGGAAATCCGGTCATAATAGGGGTATTCGGGGCTGGTTGTTTTTATCACCATTTCTTCAAATACCATCACCGTTTCTTCAAATCTGATCACTGAAAACTTCAAGCTTTTATCATACTTTCTTCAAATCACCATCACCATTTCTTCAAACGATTGACAGAGGTTTATCGGATCAATCGATCTGATGTGTTTTATAATAGATGGGAGAAGTATATGAGTACGGTAGCATGATGGGAAATACTATATTGGTGCAGATGGTGATGTAAGTTGAGGATTAAAAACAAAAACAACCATGGCGGGTACAGGTTACATAAAAGATTGCTATCAAAAACTCCACTTCTGGATTTCCATGAATTGCTTCAGGTTTATGCAGTTTACCCCATAATAATCGCAAATAGTTGGAATCCTAACACTATTAGGTTTATCTCTTTCTTCCGTAACAATAGTCCCATCACTGCAATATGCCTTTGCAATTAAAAAAGGGTCGGCAAATGGGACACTTGTAAGTGCTAACTTTTTATTCAAGATGTCGTTAAACCTTTTTAGTGAAAACATGTCGATCATGAATTGAGCTTCTTCACTTGAGGGATCAAGAAACATATACTTATGATCAGAAATCCAATCCTTTAGAAACTGCGGGATACTTTGTACTTTTAACTCTTCATGCACTTCACTTACTGAAATAACGGTGCCTAGTATCACAAGACTTTCCATCTCATGCCATACTGATGAAAAATGCTCAGGGTAAATATGTTGGAATCCTCTTATACTGCACGTATCAAAGATATATGCCATTATCAGTGTCTACCTGTTATGTATCGATCATATATCTTCTCTGCAGTGGCGAAGCTTTTTACCTTCATAAACTGCATAAGTTGTTCTGATGTAATCTGACCAGCACTATATCGATCGGATACTATGGAAAGGTATTTACCACTTAAGTAGGTCATCATCGTTGCTATCGAATTTCCCCCTTGTGAGTCACTCTTGAATCGCCTCATTTGACCAGACCATTTTGAAGCAAGAGAGCTATAGATATCATTACTAACTAGGCTGATATCTTTAAGTCTCCTAAGAACTGTCTCTCTGCTAACTGAATACAGTTCAGCAAGTTCATTTACAACATCCTCAGTATTGCTATCATTTATCTCATCTCTGTAAGACAGCTCCTTATTAAAATCATCCTTAGGCAAAAGAACTGAGGATGCAAAGGCGTTACATTTTTGCTCTATTGACTTATGTGCAAAACAAAGTGCATCGTAAGATGACTCATCGATACACGAAATATCAGAATTTTTTGTAATGATATGATACATCTCATGGAACAGAGTGAATATCTGCCTCGAGTAGGTGTTCTTGTTGTTGACGTATATTATTGGGTATATCTCATCATATAAAGTGAACCCACAGTAATTCAGATTCTTGAATGCGCCTTTGAATACGTATATCCCCATATCTTCGAGTGCTCTACGCCACCTTTTGAATGCAAATTCACTGTTTCTAAACGATTTCTGCTCATCAATGCTGACACCTAACAAGGTTCGAATGACTGTAGGATTGTCTCTGAGATTTGTATTTCTCTTTAAGTGTTCCGTCAGAATGAACTTAGATTCTCTAGTGTCTGGATTTAACTCGTAAAGTGACAATTGGTGGTACTTGGCTTCCCTAATTTTTAAGCGTGTATCACGATCAAGGAGGGCACCTTCGGAAGCTTGAATGGATCTGAAGTCTTTTTCTACTGGATCATCAATAGGAGGAGATGGATAGAAAAATAAAGCTATCGGGCGTTTGTAAACATCGTAAGATAAAGTTCTCAACTGGGAGTATGTAACTGACTGAATACCGCTTTCAACATTCGCAACAAATTCAACATCTTTGCCAAGTTTATCTGCTACGTCTTGGATTGATACTCCTGCAGTTTCACGAGCCCATTTCAGGATAGCACGATTGACAGGTATTGTATTTTTCATAATCACACCAATAGTTTAGTATCTTCCTTCATTCATCTCCTATACTTTTATCAATCATTGAATCCCTGACAATTTTGTCAAGCCTAATCATCTTGCAGAATCTCCAACACCTCTTTCATATTGATTGGAAAGGACTTGACCACCTTTACGAGGAGTGTTTGGTAGCACCTATAAATCAACAGTCGGGTAACCGAGAAGGAGATCAAGATGACCAAGCAAAACAGGAATCGCAAAGGCCAGACAACGCTGGAGGAGATCGTGAAGTCAGGTAGCCACCTAATTCTGATGCATGACGATGGGACGGAGCAGCCAGTCGAAGAGATACTGCAGGATGATCCCAAGACTAAAGAAGTCCACTACAAGAGCTGGTGGAACCAGTTCAGAGGCCCCTGGCTGCAGTCGGAGAAGATGACGGTGGAAGAGATCAAAACCAGAGCAGACGATGCTTGGGAATGCGGTGACTACAAGGAAATGATCAACTTGATGGCGGAGCTAATCTGCCGGCTTGAAAAGAAGTAGCTGATCGTTATCGATAAACATTAACCCGGTTCTGCCGGGTTTCTCTCTTGGACATCATTTGGCGAGGGCAAGGAGCTTATAGAAAGGATCAGTGGCGGTATAGACCTGACTTATCCCGATCATGATTGTCACCAGGTTACCTTCAATCTTGGCATCGGCAATGTAGAGAAAGGCATCGCACTGGTTGGTTAGGATGATATGCGGAAGCTCCTGATATTCCTTATCCAGGATGTGGGTGATGATCTTATCCTCAGTCAGCTTTGCCGGGCTTGCTTGGCTGTTGTCGCCTACCCCTT
>JAJBAV010000041.1 GCA_020532085.1 Candidatus Cloacimonadota bacterium
AAGCGCAAAATGTGTGGATAACTGAGCTTTTTCAGGGTTCATGTTGAGAATATTTGAAAAAATTGTGGATAACTACAAAGTAGATCCTGGAAAGCTGGACTCTTTGGTATTACGCAAAGGTCTTCTACTATATTAGTATAAATTATATATAACTATATTATCCACCTATATCTTAGGCCTATATATCGCTCATCCTGGACCAGGACTGGGAAAAGGCGGTGTAGCTGAGAACTGATGAATTGATGAACTGATGAACTGACTCCAGAGCCAGGTGAGAGTTCGTCTCAAGAGCCATCTCTGCTCTGACGTAGTGCTGCACCATTTTACATTTGGAAGGCAGGATGACGCTTGTGTACAAATTCCCCGCTAATCCCCCGTTAAATCCCCGCCTGTCAGGCGAGAATCAGGCGGGATGTGTCTGTCTGGATCAGCTTTAAAGCTCAAGGTTGCTTGTTGCCTAACCCGGATGGCTGGATATAGGATACTAGACCGCAATGACGTGGTTATATCTTACTGTCCGGCGATCTCCCGGATGACCCAACTGGCGGCGTACATGCCCATGATGGCAGGCAGATAGCTGACCGAGCCGACGGTTTTGCGCTGCCGGCCGCGCTGGAGGATGAGCTCGTCCGGGGTGTTCTCGTCCTCTTCCGGACGCAGGGGAAGTTCGGACGACCAGACGCAGGGAAAATCGGACTTTATGCCTCTGCGTCCCAGGAACTTTCGCACCCGGCGGGCGAGGGGGCAGTTGTGGCTCTTTTTGATGGAGGAAAGTTGGATCCTGGAGGGGTCGAGCCGGTTTCCCGCGCCCATCACGGAGACGAATCTCAGCTCATGGCGAACGGCGTATTCCAGCAGGCCGATCTTGGGGCCGAGGCTGTCGATGGCGTCGATGAACCACTCCGTGCCCGCCAGCAGTTCCGCGCGGTTTTCCGCATCCAGAAACTCCTGATGGCAAACAACTTCCGCCTCCGGGTTGATGGCCAGGATACGCTGCCGGGTCAGTTCCACCTTGAGCTGGCCGATGGTATCGCGCAGGGCGATGAGCTGGCGGTTGAGATTGGTGGGTCCCACCACGTCGAAATCGATGAGGGTGAAATGCCCGATGCCCGCTCTGGCAAGGGCTTCCACGGCGTAGGAACCCACTCCGCCCAGTCCGATCACGCAGACGCTGGCTGCTTTCAACTTGGCCAGGGCCTCTTCGCCCAGGAGCAGCGCGCTGCGGTTGAGGGCGGGATCAGCCATGTGAGCGCTCCAGCAGCGCCGCGAGGCTGGCGTTTTGCGCCCTCACGAAGTCCTCGCGGGAAAGTCCGGCCAGGTTACAGGCGCGTTTCACCACTCCCGGAAGCCTCAACAGCGGGTTGGGCTCGTTTCCCTCCACGTAATGCCGGGTGATGTCAGTCTCCGCGAGGTAGCGGCCGCCGGCCAGCATTTCCCCCAGCAGGGCGCGTTTATCTGGCCTCAGGATACGTTCGCTGAGGGTGAACCAGCTGTTCAGGCGGGCCAAAAGCCTGTATCCTTCAATGCTTCCGGCATAGCCGTGCACCAGATAGCGCAGGGGATGGTCTTTCAGGATCTCGTAGGCCCGCTGCTGGTGGCCCACGATGTGCAGCACCACCGGCAAATTGTATTCGGAAGCGAGTTCCAGCTGTTGGATGAAGATCCGCTCCTGTTGCGGTAGCGGAGGGCCGTTGCGGTCCAGACCGACCTCCCCCACCGCCCAGATCTTCTTATCCTCGCAGAGGGCGGCAATATCCGCCAAGGCGAGGTCGCAGTCATCGTAATTGGGATGGATCCCGGCGCTGAAGCGGATCTCCGGGCGTGGATGGTTCAGATAAAAACGGACTTCCTCACGGGTGAGGGCGGAGGACAGCCAGCGGGTGACGCCCCGCTGCGCGGCTTCCTCCAAAAGCGGCTCCAAATGGAGAAGCAGGCTGAGATTGGCCAGGTGGCAGTGTCCATCGATCAGGGCAAGGGAGAGATCCAAGCTCATTCCTGATACTGGGCGGCGTGGAGTTTGCGGTAGCGGGGGCAGGAGCGCAAAAGCTCTTCATGGCTGCCCTGGCCAACGATCCGGCCCTCTTCCAAAACCACGATGCGGTCGGCTTTAAGCACCGTGGAGAGGCGGTGGGCGATTATGATCACGGTGCGGTTTTGGGTGGCGGCGTCGATGGCCTCCTGCACCAGCTGTTCGCTTTCGGTATCGAGGGCGCTGGTGGCTTCGTCGAAGATCAGGACAGGTGGATCGCCTACGATCGCGCGGGCGATGCAAAGCCGCTGTTTCTGGCCACCGGAGAGGTTCGCGCCTTTGGTTTGCAGCACTTCGTCGTACTGGGCGGGAAACTGGAGGATGAAGGCTTCGGCGTGGGCGATCCTGGCCACGGCGCGGATCTGGGCGTCGTCGAGCTCCTCAAGAGAGCCGTAGGCGATGTTGGCCCTGATGGAGCGGGTGAAGAGCACGCTGTCCTGGGTGACCACCCCGAAGAGACGGCGGAGGTCGGCCAGCCTGAGCTGGCGGATGTCCGTGCCGTCCACGCGGATGGCGCCGGAGCTCACGTCGTACATGCGGTTGAAAAGGTTGACCAGGGTGGTCTTGCCGCCGCCGCTGGCGCCCACGATGGCGATCTTTTCGCCCTTGCGCACGGTCAGGCTCACATCCCGCAGCACGGGGCGGTTCTCACTGTAGGAAAAGCTCACGCGGTCGAACTCGATCCCGGAGCTGAAACCGTCTTTGGCCAGGGCGTCCGGGTCTTCCTTCACCGTCGCTTCGCGGTTCAGCACAAAGAAGACGCGGTTGAGGGAGACCAGGGCTTTTTTGACGTCGGAGTAGATCTGGGTAAGGTTTTTAAGGGGATGGAGCAGGGAAAAGATGGCGAAGAGGAAGGCGGTGAAATCGCCCAGGGAGAAGCCGGAACCGGGGGCCAGGATCATCCTGCCGCCCAGAATGATCACGATCACGGCGGTGAACACGGTGTTCAGTTCCGACAGCGGCACGCTCAGGGACGAGTAGTACTGGGCGCGTTTCCAGAAACTCACATAGGCGGAATTGACCCGGCTGAAATCGCGGTGCTCGCTGTCCTCGCGGCGAAAGGCTTTCACGATCTTCATGCTGTTCAGCGCCTCCTCCACCGTGGAAAACATGGTGGAAAGATGCGCCTGGATGCGCTGGGAGTTCTTTTTGATCTTCTTGCCCAGCCAGCCCACGAAGAGGGTGAAAAACGGCACCACGAGCAGGCCGTAGAGAAAGAGCCGGGGGCTCAGCAGCAGGGCCACGCGCATGAACACGAGGATGGTGAAGATATCCAGGATCCCTTCCAGCAGCGATTTGATGAAGCTTTCACTCACGATCTCGGCGTCGTTCACCATCCGCACCATGGCGTCGCCGACCCGGTTCTGGTGGAAGAATTCCAGCGATTGGCCCATATAGCGGGCGAACATCTTTTCCCGCAGGTCACGAATGGTGTTTCCGCGCAGCTTGATAAAGAGCACCCGCTGCAGATAGAAAAAGATGTTTTTCAGCAGGATCACCACCACCACGAAGAGGCAGAGCGCGTAAAGCAGCGCCAGGGAATCGGTGGCCAGCATGATCTTCTGGACCTCTTCCCAAAGCGGAGCCAGGCCTTCAAGCGAGAAGACGCCGCCGGCGCTTTGCCAGAAAGAGCTCCAGGCCGCGCCCAGCGCCCCCAGGAAGCCGCCGAGATCGGTGTAAACCAGTTGGCCGGAGGCGGGCTTGAAAACATAATCGAACAGCGGGATAACCAGGGTGACGCTGATCCCGCTGAAAATGGCGTAGAGCAGCGTCGCCAGCAGTCCGGATACCAGCAGGGGCCAGTATCGGAACATGATGGCGTAGATCTGGCGCAGGTCTGGCCAGGCGCTTGCTTTGCTTGGTGTTGCGTTGTCCATTTCAGGCCATAAAAAAAAGCCAGCGAATGCTGGCAAGGAAAAAGATGGCACGCCCTGAGGGATTCGAACCCCCAACCTTCTGATCCGTAGTCAGATGCTCTATCCAATTGAGCCAAGGGCGCACGCTGGTGCAAAAATCCGGCGGGGCGGGTTTCTGTCAAGAACAATATCCGCGGGCGGGGCGGGAAAATTATCGCTTGACTTCTGGTCCCAGACTGCGCAGCTTTGACCAAACAAACATAAGGGAGCTTGAGATGAAACTGAGATTTTTGGGGCATTCCGCCTTCGCGCTGCGCGATGAAGCCGGGCACACCGTGCTGATCGATCCCTATCTGGACCACAATCCGCAGGCGGCAGCCAAATCCGAGGCAGTGGATGCGGATTTCATCGCGATCACCCACGCCCACGGCGACCATCTGGGCGACGCCACCAAGATCGCCAGCCGCTGCGGCTCGCTGATCATCTGCGTGGCGGAATTGGCCGGATATCTGGCCCAGGCTGGCTATCAGACCCACGCGATGCAGATCGGCGGCAGCCACGCCTTTCCCTTCGGCCGCTTGAAACTGACCCCGGCCTGGCACGGCAGCCTCACTCCGGACGGCCGCTACGGTGGTCCTGCCGCCGGGATCCTGATCTGGATGGACGGCGTTTGCCTCTATCACGCAGGCGATACGGGCCTCTTTTACGACATGAAGCTGATCGGGGAAATGAACCGCGTGGACTACTTCCTGGTGCCCATCGGCGACAACTTCACGATGGGGCCGGAAGACGCCCTGAAAGCGGTGGAATTCGTTGATCCGCGCGTGGTGATCCCCATGCACTACAACACCTGGCCGGTGGTGAGCGCGGATCCTGAGGACTTCGCGGCCAAGGTGGGGGCGCTGGGCAAAAAATGCCTGCCCCTCAAACCCGGAGAGGAGATCCAGGCCTGAGCGGCAGGCTGTATAACGAAGCGAAGACTATTTTTTGAGGGCTTTGAGCGCCGCGGCGTAGTTCGGTTCGTGGGTGATGTCGTCCACTAGCTCGGTGTAGGCCACCTTGCCCTCTGCATCCAGCACGATCACCGCCCGGGCCAGCAATCCGGCCATCGGCCCGTCGCTGAGTTCCAGGCCGTAGTTTTTGCCGAAATCGCGGTCGCGCAGTTCAGACAGGGTGATCACCTTGTCGATGCCTTCGGCACCGCAGAAGCGTCCCAGGGCAAAGGGCAGGTCGCGCGAAACGCAGAGGATGGCGGCGTTTTTCACCTTGGCGGCCTCGGCATTGAAGGTGCGCACGCTCATGGCGCATACGGCGGTGTCCACGCTGGGAAAGACGTTGAGCAGGATCTTTTTGCCCTTGAAATCCGCCAGGGTCATGTCCGCCAGGTTGTTGGCGGTGAGTACGAAATCCTTGGCCCGAGTGCCCACCCGGGGCAGGCGTCCGGAGGTGTTTACGGGGTTTCCTTTGAGTTTGGTCTTGGCCATGTTGCTATCCTTTGTTGAGTTATTTTTTCCAGACAGTATAAACGCCCCCTGAAACAAAGGCAAGCCTGAGCCGGCCTGGAAAGAGAGATCCCGACCCAACCGCCCGCGGGGGGTCAGTTGTGCCGGGATGTTCGGATGATGCCGGGGATCAGAAGAAAAAGAGCTTCACGAAAACCGCGATCAGCAGGGCGGAGTTGATCGCCGCCCAGATGTAGAAGTGGCCTTTGAAAGACCTGATCTCGTCACGGTTGATCAGGGCCTTCTTTTCCACTTTCACGATCAGGTTTTCGATGGTGGTCAGTTTCTCTTCCGAGGCGTCAAACTTCTTGATGTTGCTGTTGTGGTTCATGTCCCGCTTGAAGTGGTTGATAACTTCCCAAGCCACAGGAATGAAAGCGGGCAGCAATTTTTTCAGGATCGATCCGGCCATGGGAGGCTCCTTATCAGAATTTGTAGCCAAGGTTGCCGTAAAGGGTTCCCGGCAGCACCGCGTGGCTGGTATAGGCGAGGTCGAGCTCGATGCCCTGAACGTTGAGGCCGATGCCGGCGTTCCAGGTGGCGGGGTTCGAGTGCACGCCAAATCTCACGGCCAACGGTTCGAAGAGGCGCACTTCCACGCCGCCCATGAACTCGGTTTCCTTGGCGAAGTCTTTCTTCACCTCGAGGGTGGTGATCACATTTTCATAGGGTATGTAAGAAATCCCCAGGGCCAGTTTGCTGGGCAGGGGATGCTGGTTGGTGTCGCCCATCACGGCCTGGTTGAGGTTGCTCACGCTGAAGCCGAGCTTGGTGCGGCCATGCAGAAAGGCGGTGGCGCCAAAATCCACCCCGATGGCGTCGTCGGACTCTTCCTCGATGAACTGCAGGCGATGGTAGTTCACGCTGTAGCCCACGCTGATCCGGGAATGGATGTCATTCTGCAGATCGAAGGCGTGGCCGGCTGTCCAGACCTGTTCGCTCATCAGGTTTTCCTCTTCGAAAGCCACGTCAAAGAGGCGGGCGCCGAAGGCCAGGGTGCCCAGTTTCTTGGGCAGTTTCACGCCCAGGGCGGCGGTTTTGTATTCCGAGAAAGGCTTGCCGTAAAGTTGGCTAAAACCCACCTGGGCTTCCAGTTTCACGTTCGTGAGGCCGGCGGGATTGAAATAGAGCGAGTTCACGTCATCCGCCACGCCGGTGTAGGCTCCGCCCATGCCGCGAGCCCGGGCCGAGGGAATGTAGTCATCGAAAACCGCCAGCAGCAGGGCCGTCTGGATCAGGATGAGGGCGATGAAAATCATCTTTTTCATTATTCTTTCTCCCTGTGCTTATTTGAGGATGGATTTGATGACCAGCGGCTGCACCGTTGTTTCCTTGAGGCCGGTGCTGCGTTCGATCACTTCCAGGTGGCAATAGTAAAGGCCGATGGGCAGGCGGTTCATCGTCTGGTCGCGGCCGTCCCACTGGAAACTTTCGATGCCGAGGGCGTTGCTGATGTTGCGGTTTACGGGAGTGGCCACCAAGCGCCCCTGCGCGTCGTAGATGCGCACGATCGCCTTCACGTTGATGCCCGCGGCTGAGGTCTTGCAGCCGTATTCGATGGTGAGTTTCTCGTTCAGCTCCGGGTTGAAGATGTTGCGGGCGTTGTTGGGATTGGTCACATTCAACCAGGCGATGCTGGTGCGGATGGGTACCAGCATTTTGCCGCTGTTGATGGACTGGATGGGTGTGGTGTCGTAAGCGAAGGAAACCAGCTGGATCACCGATTCACCGTAACTGGTGGGGGTGAGATCGAGCTTGAACAGCACCTGGTCGTCGGCGCTGGAAGTGATGGGTTCCTGGGATTGGTAAAGCACATAGAGCGAATCGCCGGCCGCCGAGATCCAGTATTCCGGCTCGAAGGCGGTCATGGTTTCGGCAATTTCCAAACCGTTGAACCGCACCTTGTCCGGGTCGAGCCTAAGGTAGGCGCGGTAGGAGGAAACCCCCCACGCTGGCTTGATGCGGGAAGTGATGATGTTCACGTCCACGGGGGTGTCGATCTCGGCATTGGTGGTCTGCACGCGCACGGTGGCGTTGGAGACGTCGTCGATCTGCACCAGGTCGGTCATTTCGCGGGGATTGATGCCAAAATAGTTGAAGGAATAATCCACCACGCCTTGGATGCGGGCCCAGTTTTGCCCCACGCTCATCTGCGGCCAGGAAAAGCCGCTGCGGGGGAAGCACTGGTCGTCGATCTGGCAGGCGCCGCTGCCGTCATTGACGTTGAACTCGCCATAGTTGTTCGGAGTGGAGGTCACGTTCACGTTTTCCACCTTCACAAACACGCTTTCCCACTGCTCGGCGGCGGAGCCAGTGAGGCTGCCGGTGGTCACCAGGGCCGGCAGAGGCAGGGGGTTGCCCTGGCTAAGCACCTGAAACCCTGTGGTGGGTGACATTTCGGTGAATTCGTAGTACTCTGTGATGGTGCCTGTGACCTGGACCTTGTCGCCGCGCTGGGGGGCGTACTGGTTCGTAAAGATCAAAAGTCCGCTCCAGGGACCGCCCTCGGGGTCCGAGATCACGAAACCCTTGTTGGTGGTGCTGGTGCCGGTGTAAAACACTTCGGCCACCACAATGCCTTCGACCGTCACCACGCTGCCCGAATAGGGCGAGGCGCCGCCGGCTTGGGTGGTGTACTGAACGTCATGGCAGGTGAGCACCTGGGCGAACATCAGTCCGGAGAGGGCCAGCGCCATCACGCATAGCAAAAAGTATCTCATCTATTGCTCCTTGTCTGGTAAATTTATCTCGGGGGTGGGAAGCGATTCCGGCTGGGGGGCCTTCTTCCCGCTAATGAAGATCATGTCCACGATCAGCAGGCACATGGCGAAAAAGATGGCGCTGTCGGCCACGTTGAAAACGGGGAAGCGCTCCATGCCCCTGATCAGGTCGGGGATGTCGAAACTGACAAAATCGGTGACCGCGCCCAGGATGGGCCGGTCGATGAGGTTGTTGCCGATGGCCCCACCCAGCACCAAACCGAAGGCCACCACCTGGATCTTGTGGGTGGCGCGGCTGAGCAGCCAGAGGATGAAAACCACGGCCAGCACCGAGGTGCCGATGAAAAACGCCTTGTTCCAAAGCGGATTGGGCAGCGACAAACTGAAAGCCGCCCCGGTGTTTTCCAGATGCCCTATCTGCAGGAAATCGCCCCACAGCCTCTCGCCCACCGTGATCCATTTGCCCATCGGGATGTATTTGCGCACCAATATCTTGCTCATCTGGTCCAAAACGATCACGGCGGCCATGATGATGAAGGCGGGATATCTTTTGGGTCTGTCCATGCGCTATTTTTTCTGCCTGCGCTTTTTGTCTTCCATCTTTTCCATGCAGGCGATGCAGTACTGGGCGTAGGGTATGATCTCCAGGCGGCTTTCGTTGATGTTCTCGCCGCACATTTCGCAGACCCCGTAGTTGCCTTCGTAGATCTTGCGCAGGGCGTCGTTCAGCTGGCGGATCTTGTTGCGTTCCTGCTCCATCATCATCACGGTCTGTTCCATCAGGTTCGTGTCCGAGCCCTGGTCCGCCTGATGATAGGCGTAGGAGGAGAGGTCGCCGCTGCTCTCGCGGGCGCCGATGCTCTGGTCTTTATTTATGTCTTCGACGTAGGCAACGCTTTCCTTAAGTTCCTTCTGAATGATCTCCTCGAACTTCTTAAGTTTCTTTGCTGTCAATGGTTTAGCCGCCATCGGTCACTCCTGTGCTATCTGCATTTGAATTGATTTACCCTCATATCTGGCCCTGCCCCAGGTGTCAATGAAAATATCCAGCGTGGTCATTTCAGGCCACTTACGAATTCAGTGATGATGTAGATGAGCCAGGCGGAAGCCTTGTCCGCGTTGGCGCGGATCTCTTCCTGGGAATGGGCCTGGTCGTGCAGCAGATTGCTGTAGTTGGTCACCACGGAAAAGGCCAGCACCTTCATCCCGGCGTGCCGGGCCGCGATCACTTCGGGAACGGTGGACATGCCCACCAGGTCCGCTCCCCAACCGGCGAAAGCCGCGCACTCCGCCCGGGTTTCCAGGCTGGGGCCGGTCACGGCGATGTAGGTCCCTTCACGCAGGGTGATCCCGGCGCGGGCGGCGATGGCTGCGCAGGCTTGCCTGTGATCGGGATCGTAAGGCTGGTTGAGGCTGGGAAAACGTTCGCCGAGGCTGGCATCGTTTTCGCCGCAGAGGGGATTGCCGCCCATGAAGTTGATGTGGTCGCTCAGCATCACGATCGAGCCGGGGCTGAGTTCTTCGCGCAGGCTGCCGGACGCGTTGGTCACGATCAGGGTTTCGATGCCCAGGCAGGCCAGCACCCGGGTAGGGAAAACCACCGTGGGGAGCGGATGCCCCTCGTAATGGTGAAACCGGCCCTGCAGATAGAGCACTTTTTGCCCGCCAAGCTCACCCAGGATCAGGTTGCCCTTGTGCGAAGGCGCCGTGCTGCTGGCGAATCCGGGGATCCCGGAGTAGGGTATCTGAACCAGGATCCGTCCCTGTTCGGCGATGCCGTTCAGCCCGGTGCCCAGGATCAAAGCCACTTTCGGAACCTCGGGCAGGCGCTGTTTCAGCCAGTCCGCGGTTTGCCGGTACGCCGCGCTCATGAAAGCTGGTTGTCCTCAACCGGCGGCTTGGCGTTGGGGGCGATCTCTTCCTTGATCTGCCTGAAATCCGAATCCAGCAGGTGTTCCGGCGGCTTGCTCAGCAGCGGGTCTTTGTCGATGCGGTCCTGAAAAGTGTTGAGCTCGCTCTTGAACTGCATCAGGAACTGGCGCTTCTGCTCCTTGATCTGGATGTATTGCTGTTCCAGCACGCCCAGATACTGTTTCGCCTCCTGGATCGCGCGCTTGGCCTTGAGTTCGGCCTCGTGGATGATGTTTTCCGCTTCCTTGCGGGCGTTGGAGATGATGTCGGCCTTGGTCTTTTCGGCAAAGACCAGGGTGCGGCTGATCAGCTCTTCGCGCCGCTTCAGCTCTTCTACCGCGCTTCCGGCCTGAACGGCTTCCTGCCGCACTTCCAGCTGTGCCAGCTCGCGGCGCTGCAATTCCTTTTCCTGCCGGTTCTGGTATTCCTCCAGTTCCGAGGCCAGCTCTTCCAGGTAATCCTTCACTTCTTTCTTGCTGTAGCCCATCAGGGAGCCCGAAAACTCCTGATGGCGTATGTCTGTGGGAAATAATGACATTAATCCTCCCGGTTTATATGCTTCTGATAATGGTGATCACGATGCCGATCAGCAAGATGGCCACCACCGCCGAAAAATCCACGCTGAAGCGCGGTATGATCCTGCGGATGGGGGCCAGCACGGGTTCGGTGATCTTCACCAGCCACAGGTAGATCCCGCTGCTGTGGTCCCGCACGAACCAGCTCATCAGGGCGCGAATGATGATCACCAGCTGATACAGCCTCAGCAATTCCACGATCACCGCGGCCAAGCGTCCGCCGATGTTCATTCCAGCACCTCGTGGCAGTTGCGGCAGCGGGCCTCGTAGGCTTCAGTGCTGCCCACCAAAATTTGTTCCCCTTTGTGCACCGTGCGCTGGGTGCGGTTGGCCGGATTGCCGCATTTCACGCAGATAGCCAGGTTTTTGGTCACGTATTCCGCCACGGCCATCAGCTGTGGCATGCTGGCAAAAGGCTTGCCCGTGTAATCCTGGTCCAGGCCGGCCACGATCACCCGGTATCCCTTGTCCGCCAGATCGTTGCAGACGTCCACGATCGATGCGTCAAAAAACTGGGCCTCGTCGATGGCCACGATCTTGATGTCGTCTTTCAGATACTGATAGATCTCCTCCGGCCGGGTGATCGGCACGGACGGCGCCTGCATCTGGGAATGGGAGACGATGTTGGTGGCGTCGTAACGGTTGTCGATGGCGGGTTTGAACACCAGAAGTGCCTGCCGCGCGTATTCAGCCCGGCGGATGCGGCGGATCAGCTCCTCCGTTTTGCCGCTGAACATGCTGCCGCAGATCACTTCGATCCAGCCGGTCTTCTGATTGATGATGTTCACCGTGACTCCTTGAAGATAAAATTTGGCAAAGCGCCAAACTTGCCGGCGCCGCGATTTTGTCAATCTCTAAAGTGCCTCTCAGGCTCCGAAAAGGTGGTGCGCGATGATGCCGGCGGAAACGGCCACGTTCAGCGACTCCATCCCCTCCCCCATTTCGATCCGCAAGGTCCTGTCCGCCAGTGCCTTGATCGCGTCAGAAACGCCCCGCGCCTCGGAACCGAGCGCGATCACCACCGGCCTGTCCGGCTCGGGCTCAAAAGCGCGCAAAGCCTCGCCGGAAGCGGCATCGGTGAGGATCAGCTCCGCCTGGGTTGAGCGCAGTCGCGCCGCGTCCAGGATCTGGAACGGCACCCTGAACACGCTGCCCAGAGAGGCCCGGATCACTTTCGGCGAAGACACTTCCACGCAATCCGGCGACAGTAGCAGGGCGTCGATCCCAAAAGCCACGACGAGCCTGAAAATGGTGCCCAGATTGCCCGGATCGCTGATCCCGTCCAGATAAAAGGCGCGCCGGAACTTCAGCTGGCGTTCCCGCGGCAGCTCGAACAGCGCCGCCACGCCCTGCGGATTCTGGCTGTCACAGATCCTGGCCAGTTCCCAGTCCCGCAGTTCAAGCGCCGGAATCCCTTTCCAGATGGGGCTTTCCCCCTTTGTAAAATACTGCTCCAGCGGTTTGATGCCCCACTCCCGCAGCTGGAAAAGCGTCCTCTGTCCCTCCACCACCACCTTGCCTTCGCTCAGGCGCTGTTTTTTCTGTTTCAGTTTGCTCAGTTCCCGCGTTCTGTTGTTGCTCAGTTCCGCCGTGATCGTGTCCAAATTTCCAATCTCCTGATTTTCAGTTATCTACGCACTTATCCACAAAAGCCGTGGATTATCCACATTTTGCATCTTGCTGCCCCGCAGCGTCTTATCATGTTGTTGCCGTCTGTCCACAAAGTTATCCACATCTTATCCACAAAGCGCGCAAGACCGCTTTTTCTATAGGATTGCGAGTTTCACGCGGCACGATCTTTTACCAACATTTAAGCTGAGGATAAAGATACCGCGGCCCAGTTTGCGGAAAGCCGGCTCCGCCGAGAGCAGCCAGCTGCCCTCACCGGGTTCCGGCTGGGCGAAACTTCGGCTCAACACCTTCTGTCCGCGTGAATTGTAAAGCTTCAGCTCCACCGTTCCGGTGCTCCCCTCCGGCAGATACCACTTCGCCGAGGCCAGAGACCTGTTTCGCACGGGGTTGGGCGCCACCAGCAGTTCCAAGCCCGGCTCCTCATAAACGTAAGCCACATACAGGGAATCGGAGATCGCGCCCCAGGGATTGACCGCTTCGATCTCCAGCCAGCCGGGACCGCTGACGGGAACGAAAACTGAGAACGTTTTTTGCCCAAACTCCGGTTTCACAAAGATGGCTTCGCTGCCCTCCACCCAGGCCCGGGTTTTCACAATGTACCACAGCGAATCCGGATAGACCGGCTGTCTCAGTTCCAGCCTCAGGTTCGCCAGCACCATGCTTTGGCTCGCCAGCTCCGGCGCGGGCGGTTTCCCGTGCGGACCGTAGGCCCGGTGCAGCACCTGGAACCAGCGGTATTGGGAAAACTCCAGTTGGGCGTAGCGGGTCCACCAAACGTCGTAATACTGTTGGTTAACGGGAAACCAGAGCGCCGCGGAACCCACTTCGTGCGGGATGTTCAAGCTGCCCGAGTTCACCACGCAGGCCTCCCATTTCGCTTTCAGGGGCCCCAGTTCCGGTTCCCACCATTCCCCCCAGGCATCGTACATCCGGTTCAGAAGTTCACCGGTGTCGATGTCGTTGTAGCCTGTGTTCATCTCCCAGCAGAGGTCGCGCACAGGCAGCATCGACAGCGGCCAGTAACAGGATTTGCCCAGGAAAAAATCGCGGAAAGCGCTGTAAAAGACTTCCAGGGCGGAGGTCCGGATCGCGGAGCAGGTGATGGGATTGCTGAAGCCGCCGGGATTCTGGCTGCCGCCATCCGCGTAGGATTCGAGGTATTTTGCACAGATCAGTCCGGCGATCTCCTCCGCTTCTCCAGCCCCGAACAGCGGAACGATGGCCTGATAGGGAAAACCCGCCGCCGGCACCAGTTCTTCGGAGCCCACCACAAGTTCCGCGGCGTGCCTCACCTCCGCCAGAACCTCCAGGCTCTGCATGCTGCAGGCGTCGAAGAGCAGAATGTCCAGGCGCGGAATGCCGCTCAGGGCGTCCTTCAGTTCGCCTTCGGAAACGCTGATGAGCGATGCCGAGCCTTCATCCGGACAGATCCATTTGCCCTCGTCCGCCTTGAACCAGTTGTCCCCGTGCCCCCAGATCACCAGCATTTTGAGCTGGGAAGGATATTGCTGAAAGCCCCAGTTGATGAAGCTTTGCAAGGTCTGGGGATCGCCGCTGTCAATGGGGCCCAGGTCCTCCAGCAGCGGCGAAGTGATGTAGGGCAGGGCGTCGGCGCGGATCTTTCTGCGCTGGCCGCCGGGATGGTCGGAACCAGCCGGCATGTCCGTCTGCACTATCAGATCGAGGTTCGCGGGCAATGCCGCGGCCTCCATGGAGTTCACATCCGCCGCGGCGTTTTGCCAGAGATTGTTATCCGCGGCCATGTAAACCAGCACGGTCCAGTCCGCGGCGCCGAGGGGAAACAGCAAAACGGACCACAGCGCCAGCAGCAGCAACCGCTTCACCGTTTCACCCCGCGTCCCGTCACTCAATAGTTGTAGTCCTGGGCCTCTTCCAGGCCGTTCAAGACCCGCAAACCGCCCTGGCAGAGCGCTTCCATCTCACGTTCGCCGGGATAGAGCTTGATCGGGGCGATGAATTCCACCCGCGAGCGGATCTGCTGGACGATGTAGTCGTTGTAAACCAGCCCGCCGCTGAGGAAAATGGCGTCCACTTTGCCCTTCAGCACTGTCGCGCAGGCCCCGGCTTCCTTGGCCACCTGGTAGCACATGGCGTCGGTGATCAGTTTCGCCTTGGCGTCGCCGGCCTGGATGCGCTCATTCACCTCGATCCCGCTGTCCGTGCCCAGATAGGCCATCAAACCGGCGGCCTTGGTGAGGTATTTCACCAGCTGGGGATGCGTGTATTTGCCGCTGTAAGCCAGTTCCAGCAGATCGCCGATGGGCAGGGCGCCCGCCCGCTGTGGTGAAAAGGGTCCCATGCCCAACAGGGCGTTGTTCACATCGGCCACACGGCCTTTTTTGATGGCCGCCACGGAAATTCCGCCGCCCATGTGCACCCCGATCAGGTTCACCTCATCCAGTTTTTTACCCAGTTCAGCCGCCATCAAACGCGCTATGTAGCGGATGTTCAGGGCGTGCAGCAGGGATTTGCGCTCGATCTCCGGAATGCCGGAAATCCTCGCCAGATCGTCAAATTCGTCCACCACCACCGGGTCCACGATGAAACCGGGGATGCCAAATTCCCGGGCGATGGCGTCGGCGATGAAGGCGCCCAGCGCCGAAGCGTGGGTGCGACCCCACAACGAGGGATCGCGCAGATCCTTTTTCATCGCCTCGTTGATCCTGAAAGTGCCGCCCGGAACTGGTTTCACCAGTCCGCCCCTACCCACCACGGCCACCAAAGACCGCGGATCGACCTCGTGCTCCTGCATCGCCTCCAGCACCAATTTCTGGCGGAACTCATACTGGTCGATGATGTTGGGATAGGGCTCAAGCTCCGCCGGATCGTGGCGCAGCGTTTTCTCAAAAACCGGCCTGTCGCCGTCGTGTACGGCGATCTTCGTGGATGTGGAGCCGGGATTGATGGCAAGGATTAGCTGGGACATTTATCCTCCTGTCCTGCGTTTTTTATTTTTTCGCAAGCTCTGGCAGCGCCCCCCTTTTGTCAATCTTTTCCTTTGCCCTCCGGTGATCAATACGGTATCAATACGGAATCAATACGGATTTCATCCGTAATGATTCCGTATTGATACCGTATTGATATTGGGAGCGAACCGGGGAAAAAAGCGGATTTGGGTGCTGGAATTTGGCGTGAGGGTGAAAAGGTGCAAAGGCATAAGGATAAAAAGATGAAAGGGTGAAAAGATGAAAGGGTGGAAGGGTGAAAGGGTGTAACATAAGCTTCAGCTTGTTGGGTGCCCGAGATTTATCTCGAGGCACAAAGGAAATAAACACAGAGTTTCGGAGACACAGGGGTAAAGGGAAATGGGGAAAAGGGAAATGTCGCGCGCGGATACAAGACGGAAGGCGGTGGCTTCAGCCACCGTACTCCGCGAAGACCTGGCTGCCAAAGACGATGTCCGGAGCTTTCAAGCTCCGGTGCGATCCATACGGAGTCTCCTGCAATTTGGGTGATCCCGGAAACATATCCGCCGGTGGCTGAAGCCACCGGAGATCGTCTTTGTGCTTCTGCTGTGATGTGTACGGTGGCTGAAGCCACCGCTTTGCGTCTTGTTTACAGGGGTCCTGTGCCGTTGAGAATCACTGGACGGATGCGCGGCGGTTTTCCAGGCTTTTGCGAGCATCCGTTGTCTTCGCTCGCCGCGCTGAGTCAAAAAGAGATCCAAAGTCCAAAGGCCAAAGGGCCAAAGCCCAATTAAAAAATAGCCCTGGCTAACCGCAGGCCGAAGATGCTGCCCCCGTAGTCGGGAAAGCCGTAGTTGAAGCGATTGGCAACCCGGCAGCCGTTGCCGACGCTGAGCCAGGAACCGCCACGCAGTACGCGACACGAGCCCGAGCCCGCCCCGCGCGGGTCGAGGCCCGGACTCTTGGCGTAATAACCAGAGTCATACCAGTCCCAGCACCATTCCCAGACGTTGCCGCTCATGTCGTGGATTCCCAGTTCGTTTTTGTTTTTGCTTCCCACGCTGTGGGTCCGGTCACTGGAATTGCTTTCATACCAGGCCACAGAGCCGATGGTGCCGGAGCCAGAATATACATGGTGATTGCTCTGATTCCCACCCCGGGCGGCGAACTCCCATTCCGCCTCAGTGGGCAGACGATAGCCGTTGGCGCTCCAGTCGCAGGTTATCGATTCTCCGCTGCCACTGTAACAGGGGGTCAGGCCTTCTCTGGAACTAAGCCGATTGCAATAATCCACCGCTTCAAACCAGGTAACGTTTTCCACCGGCAAATTGTCGCCTTTCCATTCAGATGGGTTAGTGCCCATCACCTCCTGCCATTCGGCTTGAGTGACTTCGTATTTGCCGATTAAAAAAGAGGAAACCGTCACCTGGTGCACTGGTTTTTCGTCTTCATCTCCGTAATTGGATCCCATCTGGAAAGTACCTCCGGTAACTTCGATCATCCTGGGTGCCGTTTCCTCACTTGTGCCGGTCTGTATACCCGGAAACACTGACCTGCCATTTGTCAGTTGTATTGCCAGATACGCCAGAATTACAAAGGCAATGAGATAGATAAACCAATAGCTCTTCCAAGTTTTTTTTGGATTAACAGCAGCTGTCTCCAATTTTGGCAATTCCACCGGAACAAGATTAGCATGCTTGTCTGCCACAGTTTGTTTCTCCGAGCTTTCGACAATGCGATTTTCTGTTCTAGGCGCTTTCGGCTCCATACTGGCCAAAGCATTCAAGATGCTCTGGGGACGGTATTCCCGCTTCTTCTGGGTCAGGCTCCGCAGCAGGGAGACGGTGGATTCAGTGATCCTGGGATACACATTCCGCGGATCGGGGATCTCTTCAGTGATGATCTTGTGCTGGATCACATATTCACTGTCGGTGTCCGCGTTGAAGGGCAACTTGCCGCTGAGCATTTCGTAGAGCACCACACCCGCGGAATAAACGTCGCTGCGGGCATCTATGTCCTTCTCCGCCAGCACCTGTTCCGGGCTCATGTAGTGCATGGTGCCCATTCTAGTGCCGGTGCGGGTGAGGTGGCCTTCCGTGAGCAATCTGGCGATGCCGAAATCCATCATCTTCACGTGGTCGCCGTTGTTCGGATCGACCATGATGTTGCTGGGTTTCACGTCGCGGTGGATGATGCCTTTTGAATGCGCGTAGCCCAGCGCGGCGGCGATCTGGTTGAAGATGTTCAGGGTGCGCTGTTCCGGGATGGGGCCGGTGCGGTCGATCAGCTCGCGCAGAGTGATGCCCCGCGCGAATTCCAGTACCATGTAATACAAGCCGGACTCTTCGAAAAAGGCGTGCATGCCCACGATGTTCGGGTGGTTTAGTTTGGCCTGGATGCGGGCCTCGTTCTGGAAACGGGCGGCGAATTGCTGGTCCCGCGTGAGTTCAAAGTTGAGACTCTTGATCGCGACCTCGCGGTCCAGCATGATCTCGTGGGCCAGCCAGACCTCACCCATGCCGCCGCTGCCGATCAGGCGGACAACCTCGTAATCGCGGATCCTGGTTCCAGGATTGAGTTCCATGTTTTCACTCCCTTCAATGGCTGGGGTTCAATATCCAGCCTGGGGAATATTGTCAAGAAAATCCGCCTAATTGATCTGTAATGGATAAAAGGCGTCAGCGATGGCGGCGACCTACTCTCCCACACAGTTGCCCGTGCAGTACCATCGGCGCGAGCGGGCTTAACTTCTGTGTTCGGGATGGGAACAGGTGTGGCCCCGCTGCTATGACCACCATCGCTGACGCCTGGCAAAGTGAAACAGTTTAACAGTTGAACAGGGCAAAAGTTGCCAGGAGCAAAGTCCGCGGCCTGAAGGATCAGGCTGGGTTCTTCCCCTGTTTATCTTTTCATCTGTCCATCTGTTCCACTTCTCAAAGTCAGAGAAGGTTCCGCGGCTCGAGATCATGTATCACACAAAAGAATATATTGGCGAAAGCCAATCGACTTATTAGTATCACTCGGCTGAACGCGTCACCGCGCTTACACCTGTGACCTATCAAGGTTGTAGTCTCCAACCTGTCTGTTGGGAAATCTCATCTTGGAGCTGGCTTCCCGCTTAGATGCTTTCAGCGGTTATCCTCTCCGAACGTGGCTACCCGGCAATGCAATTGGCATCACAACCGGTACACCAGAGGTTCGTCCACACCGGTCCTCTCGTACTAAATGCAGAGCTCCTCAAATTTCCTGCGCCCACGAAGGATAGGGACCGAACTGTCTC
>JAJBAV010000042.1 GCA_020532085.1 Candidatus Cloacimonadota bacterium
ATAGAGTGACAAAATATGAGCCTATCTATTTTGTCAAGAATTATTTGCAGATTTCAAAAACTACTTTTTGATCCTAAATGCTCTTACTTTTTCACCAGACCCTGAGGATTATGTGCAAAGGTCTTATGGTATAGGTTTGTTAAAACATCTCAAAATCAGGGTTGTAAAAAGTGAAGTTAGGGCTCCTGCGATTCGATTAACTTGTTATCCAGCAAAAGCTTGTTAAAACGCAAGCTTGCGTAAGCAATGTATATTCCGTAACTTGTTCTGCAGCATAGGGTTGTTAAAAAGTAAGAAAAAATCCCTATTATCTATTATTCCTCGACTGAATTCTCTGCTGAATATAGAGAAATTTCCTTACTTTTTAACAACCTACTGCAGGATATGGAATTACAGCGCAAGAAAGGCGCAAGGAAGCGCAAGGAAACGCAAAAAGCATGACATTTGTATTTAACACATTGGCGACAGCCAAGACGGAAGGCGGTGGCTTCAGCCACCGCTCTCCTTCAGGAGCGGTGATAGAGACGATCTCCGGCGGTTTCAACCGCCGGCTGACGCCCAGGTCCACCCGTAGCCGGTGAAAAGGCCGTAAACGCGCCCTCCGGAGGCCGTGGAGGGCATTTTACCCGGTGTTCAGGCCGGTGCTTGAAATCACCGGACATCGTCTTTATTTCCTGGCAGGCGATTGGGACGGTGGCTGAAGCCACCGCCTTCCGTCTTTGCAGGACGGTTCCGGACGGTATGTGGAAACCAGAGCAACAGCCTTCCTTTGCAGGTCGGTTCCGGACGGTATATGGTGGCTAAAGGTACCGCCTGGATTCTCGTACCAAGTACAACCGGTTTCCTGGCGTGAAGAGACGGGATACAGCCCTTCTCTATTCTCAGGGCCTCTTCCCGTTCCACCACGCTCCGTTGAAGCCCAACTCATGGCCAGGCAATCACTGGCTTCGGGCATGGCCTGGGCATCACTTCCACATGGACTGGGCATCCACCCTCAGGAAGGGATCGGGATAACTGGTTCAATTGAGCTGAAAAAACTGGTGGATCCCCCTTTCCCGTCTCCCATTCACATCCCCTTCACTTCCCGCTGAGTTCCCGCCTGTCAAGTGGGAACTAAGCGGGAGGTTACCGGGATGTGAGTAGGCTGAGGCTAAGAGCGATACCAGCCCGATTACCCCAAAAAACCTCCCGCGACCCGCAATCCTGCCAGCTTCTTTCCCGCGGCCTCCATTAATAGTGGGTAACAAAGGCGCCACCGGTCAAGCCAAAAATCACCAAACGCTCCATCCGCGAATTCCTCCGGCCCGCAGATAGAAATCACACCCCCAGCCAAATTGTGATTGACGAAAACTGGCGCCTGCAGAATTGATGCATGGTACAGGAAAGACCGAATGAACGAATTTCTGAGCAAGCTGCATAACTTCAAGCGGGGCTTGAACCTGCGGATCCTGGCGCGGGCGCTGGTGATCGCGCTGGTCTGCCTCGTGGTGGGTTTGCACGCTTACTTTCTGGTGTGGCTGCACACCCCCGCGCAGTCACCAACGCTGGTTTACCTGAATTACACGCTCAAGGCGCTGCTGGCTGGCCTCACCCTGTTCCTGTTCTACAAAGGCATCCGCGGGTTTTACGACAACCGCGCCGCCGCCCGCTGGCTGGACCGGCAGACCACGCACGAGGACGACCTCTATCAAAACCTCTGGGAACTGAAGCAGCAAAAGGAAAGCGAGCCGGTTTTGGACGCTTTGGCGGGACAGGCGCAAAAGCGCCTCAAAGCATCAGACTACCGCCTGCCCAAACTGTTCCAGCCCAACCAGGGGTGGCTGATCCTCTTTGTGCTGGCGGGCATCGGCAGCGTCTGGGCCCTGGGCTGGAATGAGTTTCGCTACGCCATGAACCAGTTCCGGGCGGTGCAGGCGGACGCGATCGAATACAAAAAAACCGTCGAGCTCAGCCCCGGCAATGTGACCATCGGCAAAGGCCAGCAGCTGCTGATCAAGGTGGTGGAGCCGGATACCCGATTGAACCACCGGCTGTTCTACCGCTGGGACAAACAGTGGCGCGAACTGGGGATGACGGACAACAGCTACAGCTTTCCCGCGCTGGAATACAGCCTTGAATACTATGTGAAAAACGAAGTGGCCACCAGCCCCGTTTACAAGGCGGTTTGCCTGGATGAGCCCTTCGCGCGGAGCTGGTCGGTTTTCTACAAACCCCCAGCTTACACCGGCCTCGGCAGCCGCACCGACAGCCTCAGCTACGGCAACATCGAGGCTTACAAACACACGGAGGTGATCCTCTCCCTGGGCACGAACATCCCCGTGGAAACAGCCGTGATGCGCTTTTCCGACGGGAGTTCGCAAGCTTTGCAGCGGGTGGAGGAAACCTCCTTCAGCGGCCGGATAACCGTGACCACGCCCAAAACCTGGTATCTGGAGCTCACCGACGCCCTGGGCCGCAAATCCAGGCCGGAAGAGAAAACGATCAGCGTGATCCCGGACAACGCCCCGGAGATCCGCATCATCTATCCCGGCGAGGACGTGCTGCTGGACCAGAGCCTGCTGCTGCCGCTGATCATCACCGCCAGCGACGATTTTGGCCTGCGCGAGCTGAGCCTCCACCATCAGATCAACGACCGCCCCGCCCAGCAAACCGTGCTGCGCTCCCTCATCGGCTCCAAGCTCTTCACGCTGGACCACACGCTGGACATGAAAGGCTTCGGCCTGTTGCCGGGCGACACCGTTACCTACTGGGCGCAGGTTTGGGACAACTCGCCGGACCGCCAGAGCGCGCAATCCGCCAAATTCAAAGCCCGCTTCCCCTCCATCGAGGAGATCTACCGCGAGATCGAACGCCAGGCCCAAAACAGCACCCGGGACCTCGAGAACACGCTGCGGGAATCGCGCGATCTGCAAAAGGATTTTGAGCAGAAGCGCCGCGAACTGCTGAAGGAAGACAAGCTGGAGTGGGAGGACAAAAAACAGCTGGAAAACATGCTGGACGCGCAGCAGCAGCTTACGGAACAGGTGGAGAACGTGGCTGCCGATTTTCAGCAGCTGATCGACCAGATGCAGCGCAACGACGCGGTTTCCACGGAGACCCTGCAGAAAATGCAGAAGATCCAGGAACTGATGGAAGAGATCAGCACCGACGAACTGCGCGAGGCAATGAGCAAATTTGAGCAGGCGCTGCTGAACGTGAAGCCGGAAGACCTGCGCAAGGCGCTGGAAAACATGAAATTTTCCATGGAG
Organism: Candidatus Cloacimonadota bacterium; assembly: GCA_020532085.1. Taxonomy (NCBI): domain Bacteria; kingdom Pseudomonadati; phylum Candidatus Cloacimonadota; species Candidatus Cloacimonadota bacterium. The sequence continues at coordinate 3,249 of JAJBAV010000042.1, forward strand.
GATTTCAGCAAGAAAATAGACCAGACCCTCGCCCTGCTGGAAAGCATCAAGAAGGAACAGGCGCTGGACAAGGCTTTGCAGATCTCCAAAGAAATGGAGCAGATGCAGACCGCCCTGCAGGAAAAGACCGGCGATCCCAAACAGAACGCCGACCGCCTGGCCCAGGAACAGGAAAACATCAGCGAAAAATTTGACAACCTGCAACAAGCCCTGGAAGAGGCCGACAAATTGCTGGACCCCTCCAAAGACAAACAGCTGAAGCAGGAAATGAGCGACCTCAAGCAGGACATGAAAAGCGGCCAGCTGCAGAAAAACATGCAGCAGAGCCAGCAGCAGTTGCAGCAGAACCAACGCGCCCAGGCCAGCCAAGCGCAATCCCAGGCGCTGGAAAAGATGCGCCAGTACACTCGCCGGCTGGGCGAGATGAAAAACTCCATGGGCGGCGGGAGCATGCAGGAAGTGACCTCCGCGATGCAGAAGGCCATCCGCGAACTGCTGATCTTTTCCAAACAGCACGAGGAACTGCGCGGCCGCTACGCCAACGACCCCTACCCCATCGTGAGCGACCTCATCGCCCAGTATGAGGGCGTGCAGGTCTCTCTGAACCGGCTGTTCAGCGTTCCCCAGGTAACCATGTTTTTGCCGCCGAAATTCTATATCGACCTCACCGATGCCAACCGCGGCTACCGCGACGTCTTCGTCAACGTGAACGAAATGCAGTACGCGCAGATCCCGGCCCAGCTGGAAAACATCCAGAAAGGGCTGAACCTGATGATCTACGACCTCATGCAGGCGCTGAACAACCCCTCCATGGGCTCCGGCGGCGGAGGCGGGATGCAATCGCTGATGCAGATGCTGGGGCAGATGGGCCAGGAACAGATGGCGCTGAACATGCTTTCGGAACAGCTGATGATGCAGCTGCAGCAACAGGGCGGACGCGTGAATGCCGGGATGCAGCAGCAGATGCAAAAGCTGGCCTCAGACCAGGAGCGTTTGGCCGAAAACCTGAAACGCGCGCTGCAAAACAATCCTGAGGCCCAGAAACAGGGCAACGCCATCAAACAGATCATCGAGGAAGCGGAGGCGATCTCACGCCAGCTGCGCAACAACCAGCTCTCCCAGGACCTCCTGAACCGCCAGGAAAACATCGTTTCCCGCCTCCTGGACGCCCAGCGCAGCATCAACAAACGCGACCAGAGCGAACGCCGCCAGGCCCAAAGCGCCGATCCCGCCACGCGGGGAGCCGACGTGAACACGGATTACGACACCCTGCGCCGCAAAGCCATGCTGGAGGATTCGTACCGCCTCTTCCCCGCTTCCTACCAGCAGGTGATCCTCAAATACCTCAAGCTGCTCAACGAATGAAGAAGTTCCTGCTGCCGCTTTTCGCCCTGCTGCTGCTAATGCCGCTTTCCGCGCAGTACAACGAGCGTGACATCCTTACCCAGCAGGCCTTTCAGATGCTGGGGCAGCGCCAGTACGCGGAGGCGGAAAAGATCTTTATGCAAGTGCTGGACAAATACCCGGACGACGCCAACAGCGTGCTGCAGCTGCTCAACATCTATTTCCAGACCTCGCAGCTGGACAAGGCGGACGATCTGCTGCGCCAGTACCGCCGCGTTTTGCCGGCCAATAAGGCCACGGAACAGGAGATATTGCTGCTGGTGATGCAGGGCAGGCCCGACGAGGCCTGGGCCCTGGGCCAGACGCAGCTGGCCCGCACAGCTTACTCCGAAAACACCTACCGGCTGCTGGCTTCCTATTTCGAGCGCCGGGGCTTTTTCGAACACGTTTTGCGGCTCTACGAGGACGCCCGGGGCCGCCGCGGCAATCCGGACCTCTTCCGGCTGGAAATCGCCAACGCCGCGCTGAACTATCGCCTGTTCGATCAGGCCCTCACCGAATATCTGACCTTCCTGGAGCAAAACCCGGCCAACCTCTATTTTGTGAACAACCAGTGCAAAACCATTCTCAAAGAGGACCCCAGCCGCATCGCCACCATCGGGGAGTTCGCAAACACCAGCGCCAATCCCATCATCAGGGAACTATACGCCAACGCGCTGCTCTCGCAGAATCGCGCCCCGGAGGCTTTGGAGGTGTATATAAACCTGCCGCCGGAACGCCTGCTGAGCTTTGCCGAACAGCAATACGCCGCCCTCAACGACGAGGTGGCCCTGCCCGCCTTCGAGCATCTGGCCGGCATCAGCGCGGACACCCTGGAAAGGAATGATCACCTTCTGCGCCAGGCCTACATCCACTTCCGCGGCGGACGCCATGCCGCCACCGACAGCCTGCTGCGCGCCGTGATCGCTGATTCGCTGATGCTGGAGCGGCAGAACTACCAGCGCAAAGGCATGAACCTGAACGCCCGCAAGCTGATGGCGGAAAACAGCCTCGCCCTGACCAGCAACACCCAGGCCGCCAAAAGCTGGTATGAAGAAGCGCGCAAATTTTGCGGCAACAGCTATGACCGCCAGAACATCGACCTCGCCCTGGTGCGCCTGCAGATCATCGACCAGGACTACGAAACCGCCCTGGCCCTGCTGCGCGGCGTGAACGAGCCCAAGCACCTGGAAACCCGGGATTATCTGCGCTTCAGCGTGGAACTGCTGCGCGGCAACACAGACATCGCGGACAGCCTGATGAACGAATATGTGATCCGTTGGCCCGGTGGGGTTTACGTGAACGATGCCATCTACCAGATGATGTTCGTGCTGGGCCTCAGCGGAGACGACCTGGACAAGTTCCACCTGGCCAGCCGGCTGATGCTGCTGGGCGATCCCGCCGCCGTGGATACCCTGGCCGCGGTTTTCGCTTCCAACCAGGACGAGGAGCTGCTCAGCCTGGCGGTGGAATGGGCCATCCTGCTGGCCGAACCGGACAAAGCGCTGCAGCTTTTGGAGCATGAGTGGCAGGACCCCGTGAGCGCGGAATACGCCGCCCTTCTGCGGCTGAAACTAAGCACGGAGGAAGAGGCCACGCAGCGCTTTGCCAGAGACTTTCTAACCGCAAACCCCGGCAGCATCTTCGCGCCAAAATTCCGGATGAGCCTCACCCGCACCGGTTACAGCCGGCCGGATTTCTGAGCCGCGCGCGTCCAGACCGGCTTTGCGCCAGGCTTGGGCAAGAAAGGTTGACACATTTTGACCCGCGGAATTATTGAACACCATCAACTGAACAGAGGACTTCCCAATGTATAAAGAGCCGTATAGCTTCAACGTTGCCCGCTACATGGAGCCGGAGCGTTTCGCCCGTTTCCGCGAGTTTGCCCGCACCCAGGACAGCCCGCTGCTGATCGTTGACCCGGACATCATCAAAGCCAAATATCTGGAGCTGCAGCTCAGCATCCCCAATCTGCAGATCTATTACGCCGTGAAAGCCAATCCCATGAACGACGTGATCCGCTTGCTGGATGCCCTGGGATCGAACTTCGATGTGGCCTCGGTCAATGAGCTGAAACAGCTGCTTCAGCTGGGCATCGAACCGAAAAAAATGAGCTTCGGCAACACCATAAAAAAGGCCAGGGACATCCGCTATTTCCACGAGCAGGGTGTGCCCATGTTCGTTACGGACAGCGAATACGACCTGCACCGCATCGCGGAGAACGCGCCCGGCGCCAAGGTCTATTTCCGCCTGCTCACGGAAGGAACCGGGGCCGACTGGCCGCTTTCGAGAAAGTTCGGGGCCCATCCGGACGTGATCTACAACCTCATCCTCAAAGCCCCGGAACTGGGCCTGGTTCCCTGGGGAGTATCTTTCCACGTGGGTTCCCAGCAGCGCGACATCGGGCAGTGGGACGACGCCATCTCCCGCGCCAAATACATCTTCGACGCCGTGCTGGAAGAGGGCATCGAACTGCAGATGATCAACCTCGGCGGCGGCTATCCCGCCAGCTATGTGGACCCGGCCTATTCCATCGATGAATACAGCGCCGAGATCATGCGCTTCATCGAAGAGGATTTTGGCGAGCACATCCCGCAGTTGGTGATGGAGCCGGGGCGCTCGCTGGTGGCGGACGCCGGCGTGATGGTGGCCGAGGTGGTGAACATCGCCTCCAAGGCCAAGAACAACCTCTACAAATGGGTGTTTCTGGACGTGGGCAAATTCGGCGGCCTCATCGAGACCATCGACGAATCTATCAAATTTCCCATCTACTTTGAACGCGAAGGCCTGGCCGACGAGATCATCCTGGCGGGCCCCACCTGCGACAGCATGGACATCATGTACGAATATTACAAGTACCACATGCCGGAAACAACCCAGCCCGGCGACCGCGTCTACATCTTCACCACCGGGGCCTACACCCAGAGCTATTCCTCGGTGAATTTCAACGGCTTTTCGCCTCTGCGGGCGCTGATGCTGCCCCCAGCCCAATAGGAGAAGACCATGAAACGCCTGCCAGTGGAAACCCTGAAAGCCTTCATGGAAGAGGTTTTCATCCGCATCGGAGTGCCGGCGGAGGACGCCCGCATCTGCTCCGACATCCTCATCACCAGCGATCTGCGCGGCATCGAATCGCACGGGATCGGCCGCCTCAAGATGTATTACGACCGCATCCGCGCCGGCATCCAAAGCCCGCTCACCCACATCGAAGTTGTGCGCGACAGAGCCGCGACAGCCGTTTGGGACGGTAATCACGGCATGGGCCACGTGATCGGGTTCCGAGCCATGGAAACTGCGATCGCCAAAGCCCGCCAGTTCGGCCTGGGGGCCGTGGCGGTGCGGAACAGCACCCATTTCGGGATCTGCGGCTACTACGCCAAAATGGCCTGCGAAGCGGACATGATCGGCCTAAATTTCACCAACGCGCGCCCCTCCGTTTGCCCCACCCACGGCGTGCAACCCCTGCTGGGCACCAATCCCATCTGCTTCGGGGCCCCCACCGATCTGGATTTCCCCTTCATCTACGACGCCGCCACCTCCATCAGCCAGCGCGGCAAGATCGAGCAATATGCCCGTGAGGAAAAACCCACCCCCTCCGGCTGGGCCATCGATCTGGAGGGAAATTCCCACACGGAGACGAACCAACTGCTGGTGGACCTGGTGAAGCAAACCGCGTCCCTGCTGCCCATTGGCGGAAAGGACGAACTCTCCGGCAGCCACAAGGGTTACGGGCTCTCCACCCTGGTGGAGATCCTCTGCGCCGCGCTGCAAAACGGCAGTTTCCTCAATCAGCTGCTGGGGAAAACCGAAGACGGCAAACCCGCCCCTTACCGGCTGGGACACTTCTTCCTGGCCATCAACATCGATTTCTTCACCGACTTGGCGGAATTCAGGAAGACCAGCGGCGCCATCTGCCGCGAACTGCAGAATTCCCGCCGGATGCCTGGCCGCGACCGCATCTGGGTGGCCGGCGAAAAGGAACATGACCTGGAACTCGAGGTCCGCCGGCTGGGCGTGCCCGTGATCCCCAATCTGCAAAAGGACATCGAGACCATGCAGCGCGAGCTGGGGCTGGATCCGCTGGATCTCTGAACCCGACCGCCCTACCTCTAACCATACTTACAGGATGTTTATCATGTGTAAAACTTTTATCAGCCTCGTTATGCTCAGCCTTGTCTGCCTGCTGGGCGCCCTGGAATTCACCCTCGACGGCGAAGCCCGCACCCGGGCGGTGATGTACTATGCCGATGAACACGATGAAGCCGGCAGCCACATCGACAGTAAACTTTGGCTGGGAACCAACCTGAGCGTCAACCCAGACCTCAATCTCCGCCTCAATCTGCAGTTCGGCGACGTGGTTTGGGGCAGCACCACCGGCGGCCAGGCCGGAGGCGGCATCAGCGCCGGCATCCCCGTCACCGCCTACGAACTTTATGTGGATTACCGCATCCAGGCCATCCGGTCCAACGTCCGGGTGGGCCAGCAATACTGGGCGGATCACCGTTCCCTGATGCTCGACGACTCCTTCAGCGGTGTCACCTTCAGCTCCGACGACGTGCTGGGCCTGCAAACCACCCTCGGCTGGATCAAGCAGGTGGAGGGTGACCGCCATCTGGCCGGCGACGACGTGAACAGCTTCCTGCTGAGCGCGCGGGGCAAGGTTTGGGGCTTGCAGGCCTTCTACACCATGAACGAAGCCGACAGCGCTGGAGCCTCCACCGACATCATCACGGCCCTGCCCTATCTGGCTTGGGATCTGAAACCTTTGAACATCGACCTCACCGGCATCCTGCAGCATTCCATTTCCCCCACCGCGAATGACCTCGACTATGGCGCGGCAGCCAGGATCAGCGCGGAGCTCAAGCCGGTGGAACTGGGCCTGGACGCCCTCTGGTACGCCAACGAGGACCCTCAGAACAACTACGCTCTCTCCCAGTATTACATGAACAAACTCTACATCTTTGGTGTGGGCCAGCACTTCGACGGCTGGGTGGGCTGGGACCAAGTGAACTGGTATTGGGGCCAGACAGACGCTCCGGACATGTATCTGGGCACCGTGGGCTTTGCCAATGTCGCCCTGGCCAAAAACCTCGGTCTCTTCGCCGCCGGCGGCCTGGTGCTGAAAACCGGCTGGGAAGCCAACGCCGGTCTGGAACTGGATCTCGGCAATTTCCAACTGGCCGCCTACAGCGCTTACGGCCAGCATCAAGGGGCCGCCAGGCCCAGCTATCTGATCGGCTCCACCCTCAAAGCCTCTTTCTATTGATCAGGCGCATCATCCGACCTTGTTTCCGGGACCTCCCAGCCCCGGTATTTTTTGGCTACCTTTCAAATCGAGTGGGTGGAGTGATCGGCTGGATACAGACTTTCCACCGCCCTCTCCCGCTCCGTCTTTCCGGCCGGTGAAGCTGGAGTCGAGCGAGTCACGAGCATCGACTCCAGCAGAGCCAGACCCGGAATCCAGACGGTCCGGGTAATGCCATCAGAGGGTGTCGATACAGACTGCGTCTGTAGCGACCCCGCCTGGACTGGCTATTCCCGCAAGGGCTGGATTCCGTCTCTTCGCGCCGGAGGCGCTCCGTTCCGGAATGACGTGGGTTTGATTCTGGTGGATGAGGGTTCTGCTGTAGTTGATGCTCCTGCGTCGTTCGACTCCAGCGGAGTGGAAGATGCTTATATCCGTAAATCCGTTCAATCAGTAAATCCGTATGAAAGTTGAATACCCCGGTTCTGCTGTAGTTGATGCTCCAGCGTCGCTCGACTCCAGCGGGCTTTTCCGAAATGACGCATCGATACTTGTTGGGTTAAAATACTTCCGTCATATTGTCACTCAACCCACTCGGTTTGAAAGAGAGCTTTTTTTATTTACCCAGCGCTGCACAGGCAGAAGCCGGCAAAATTGACAACGATGTATCCATATGCGGAAAAAAGAGCTTACGTATCCAGAATGAATATTTGTCTTGACAGGATTTGGCAATGTCAGATTCTTTGTTCATAGAATTAACAGCGAGGAATGAACATGCTCCAGCTTTATCCCAAAGCACGCAAAAAATCGGTTTCCCCGGTGGATTACCGGCTCAAGATCCTGGTATCCGCCATCAAGGTTTTTTCCCAGAAAGGCTTCGCGAAAACCACCATGTCCGACGTGGCCAACAATGCCAGGGTTGGCGTGGGCACGCTTTACAACTATTTTCGCAACAAGGATGACCTGCTGCTGCAGTGCATGAAAAAGACGATCGAGGACGAGATCGAACAGATCAAGGTGGAGAGTGAAAAGCTGGCCGATCCCTTCGAGAAGCTTGAGTATTTCCTGCACGAACACAGGCTGCTGATGGAAAGCAAGCCCTACATCGCCCGCTTTCTGATCATCGAACTGCGCCAGAGCGAAGGTTTTTACAAACGCAATCCCTCCTACAACCCCATGCAGTACTATCTGGACTTCATCAGCGGGATCTTTGCCGAGGGCGTGGCCCAGGGCAGGATCCGCGACGTCGATCCGCAGGTGATGGCCCTCTCCATCCTGGGCACCATCGACATGCTGCTCACCCAGTGGCTGATCCACGGCCGGGATTACGACATCGAAGCCGTCTGGAACAAATACCGGGACATCGTGGGCTACGGACTGGAAAAAACCAAAGCCTGACCGCATCGCAGACCTCAAGCCTCCGGCGCAAGATTTTCCTTGTCAAATGACGTCGCGCCGTAAAGATGGGAAAAAAAGCCCAAAGGATCTTACAATGAAGCTTTCGCAACGGGCGCTGGACATCCAGGCCTCACCCATCCGCAAGCTGATGCCGCACGCGGTGGCCACCAAACAGCGCGGCCTGAAGGTTTATCAGCTCAACATCGGCCAGCCGGACATCCCCACCCCCCAGCCGATGCTGGACGCCTATCACTCTTTCTCGGAAAAAGTGCTGGCCTACGGGCCTTCCCAGGGACTGGATGCCTACCGGCACGGACTGGTGGAATACTACGCCAAACAGAACATCCCCCTGAAGGAAAACCAGATCATCGTGACCACCGCCGGTTCGGAAGCCGTGACCTTTGCCATGATGGTGGTGGCCGCAGCCGGCGACGAGATCATTGTGCCGGAACCCTTTTACACCAACTACAACGGCTTTGCCACCATGGCCGGGATCAACATCCGCCCGCTGCTCACCCTGGCCGAGACTGGTTATCAGCTGCCCGGCGACGCGGCGATCGAGGCCCTGATCACGCCACGCACCAAGGCGATAATGATCTGCAATCCGGGCAATCCCACCGGCACGGTCTATTCGCGGGAAGACGTCTTCCGCCTGGGCGCGCTGGCCAAAAAGCACGGCCTGTTCGTGATCTCGGACGAAGTTTACCGCGAGTTCATCTATGAAGGCTTTCAGCACACCAGCATCCTGCATGTGCCGGGGCTGGAAGAGCAGGCGGTGATGGTGGACAGCGTTTCCAAGCGCTACAGCGCCTGCGGGGCCCGCATCGGCTGCATCGCCTCGCGAAATCAGGCTTTGATGGACGCCACGCTGAAATTCGCCCAGGCCCGGCTCTGCCCCCCCACGGTGGACCAGCTGGCCGCCCTGGCCTGCGTGCCTTTGGGCGCCGACTTTTTCCGGCCCCTCATTGCCGAATACCAGGCCCGCCGCGATCTGGTCTTCAACGCCTTGATGGAGATCCCCGGCGTGGTCTGCGTGAAACCCCAGGGCGCTTTTTACATCCTGGTGAAGCTACCTGTGGATGATTGCGAACAGTTCATCGTGTGGATGCTGGATGAGTTCAACCTCGACGGCGAAACGGTGATGGGCGCCCCCGGCGAAGGGTTCTATGCCACTCCGGGGCTGGGACGCAACGAAATGCGCCTGGCCTACGTGCTGAACGAAACCGAGCTGCACAAGGCGATGCGGATCTTCGCCCGCGGCTTTGAGGAATACCAAAAACTGCAGACCTGAACCTTTATAAACCCAAGGCGGTGTAATGAAAACCAAGCGCAAGATCGAGCCCTACCTCTATCTGCTGCCCGCATTGTTGCTGTTGCTGCTGTTTCGCTTCATCCCCATCATCATGTCCTTTGTGATCAGCTTTTTCCAGTTTGGGGTTACCGACATCGGCAAATTCCTGGGCTTTGCAAACTACGACCGGCTGCTGTCCGACAAGGAATTCTGGACCTCGATGATGAACACCCTCTGGCTGGTGCTGATCGCCGTTCCGGCCAGCATCATCCTGCCGCTGATCTTTGCCCAGATGCTCAATCAGATCAAATGGCTGAAAGGCTTTTTCCGCACCATCTATTTCATGCCCTTCGTCACCTCGCTGGTGGCGGTTTCGATCGTGTGGAAGATCATTTTCTCGGAGCAGGCGGGCCTGGCCAACACCACCCTGCAATGGCTGGGAATGAAGCCGCAGCTTTGGCTGGCAGAGCCGCGCGGCATTTTCACCCTGCTCTTCGAAAGCATGGGGGTAAGCCTCCCCGCCTGGATGGGCGGGCCTTCGCTGGCGCTGTTTTCCATCATCATCATGACGGTCTGGAAAAGCCTGGGCTACAACACCATCATCTACCTGGCCGGCCTGCAGAACATCTCCAAGGCCTATTACGAGGCCGCGGACATCGACGGCGCCGGCAAGCTGCGCCAGTTCTTCAAGATCACCGTACCCCTCATCTCGCCCACCACCTTCTACGTGCTGCTGATGACCACCATCGTCAGCTTCCAGACCTTCGCCCAGATCTACATGATGACGGACAAGGGCGGGCCACTGGGCACCACCAAGCTGATCGTCTATTACATCTACGAAAAAGGCTTCGACAAGCTGGACATGGGCTATGCCAGCGCCGCCTCCATCATCCTGTTCATCGTGATCCTGGGCCTCACGCTGCTGCAGCGCCGCCTGGAAAAAAACGTCAATTACTGAGGATGCCAAAATGAGAAACGCGCTTGGTTCCACCCTTATCTACCTGTTTCTGGTGATCTTCGGTTTCACGATGATCGTGCCCTTCATCTGGATGCTTTCCACCTCGCTGATGACCCAGAGCGAATTCAACAAGAACGATTCCATTTTCATTCCCAAAGAGGAATACCACGTTTGGAAGGATGGCGACACCGAGCACAAGGTGATCCTGGTGCAAACCGAAGGGCAGAAAGCCGTGATCCACGTGCTGGACGCCGACGGCCAGATCTCGCCCGAATTTGGGGAATACAAAGAGGTGCCGGCCGACGCGGTGAAACTGGTGCGCAAGAAACCCAGCTTCCACTTCGACAACTTCGTGAAGGCTTTCAAAAAAGTGCCCTTCGCCACCTATTTCGCCAACACCCTCTTCGTTTCCATCCTTACCCTCGCGGGGGTGCTGGTCACCTCGGTGCTGGCCGCCTATGCCTTTGCCCGCATGGATTTCAAGGGCAAGGACCTCATCTTTTACCTCTTCCTGAGCATGATGATGGTGCCGGAGCCGATCTACATCATCTCCTCCTACATCATGCTGGATAAATTCAACTGGCTGGATACCTACAACGCCCTGATCATACCCTGGTGCGTGAACATCTTCACCATCTTCCTCTTCCGCCAGCACTTCAAATCGCTGCCCCAGGAGCTCTTCGACGCCGCCTCCATCGATGGTTGCAGCACCTTCGGGATGCTCACGCGGATCATCCTGCCCCTCTCCAAGGGCGTGATCGCCACCGCCGCCGTCTTTTCCCTCATCGGCAGCTGGAATAGTTTCATGTGGCCCCTGGTGATGACGGACCGGCCCGAACTGCGGGTTTTGCAGGTGGGATTGAGCTATTTCAACCAGGAGGCGTCCACCCAGACGACCCTGCTGATGGCGGCCTCCACCTTCAGCATCCTGCCCATCCTGATCATCTTCTTCCTCGCGCAGAAACAGATCATCGCCAGCTACGCCAAAGCCGGCCTCAAAGATTGACACGGAGTTTAAACCCATGAGTAAAAGCAAAGTCGACGTCCGCCACATCAAGCGGCAGATCCAGAAAAGCGAAGCCACCAAAAAGGGAAAGCCCGACTATCAGGTTCCCGCCAAAGCCGAGGTCCTGGACGATTTCCAGTACCGGCCCCAACCTCTGCAAAACCCCAAAGCCAACCTCATCGTGGCTTGGGCGGTGTTCGCCATCGCCCTGATCGTCTATCTGCTCACCCAGGCCCGCACCACCTCCTTCTGGGACAGCGGCGAGTACGCCACCTGCATCAGCAGCCTGGGCGTGCCCCATCCCCCCGGAAACCCTTTCTACATCCTCTTTGGCAGGGCTTTGGCCGTTCTTCTCGGCGGCATTTTCTCCCATGCCTGGATCGCCGCCTTCATCTCCGGGCTGTTCAGCGCCTTTGCCGTGATGTTCACCTATTTGATCACAGTGCAGCTCACCAGCATGTTCCGGATCAAGGATTGGGAAGCCATGTTTGCCGGAGTGGTGGCCGCGCTGCTGACCGCCTTTTCCTTCACCTTCTGGATGAATGCCGTGGAGGCCGAGGTCTATGCCGGGCTGTCCTTCTTTGTCACCATCATCATCTGGCTTACGCTTTGGTGGGTGCAGCACTCGCGGGATTTCCACCATCAGAACGTGCTGCTGCTGATCGTTTACCTCTTCTTCCTGGGCTTTGGCGTGCACCAAACCGCCCTGCAGATAGCCCCCGCCATCCTCTTCATCGTGGTCTGGCCGCTGCTGGCACAGGGCTCCAAAAAAAGCGGCTTCTGGTACAAGTTCTTCGGTTACGGGATCGCCCTGATCCTCAGTTACCTCATTTTCGGCGCCATCGGCAACAGCATGGGCATGGATTCCCTGGACCAGCTAGGCCTGATGCTCTGCATCATTGCCCTGATGGTGGTGGAACTGCGCGAGGTCTTTGCCAGACGCCTCTGGCTGCTCGGCCTCCTGCTGGTGGTGGTGGGCATCTCCTCCCACCTCTACATACCCATCCGCGCAGCGGACAAACCTTTCATCAACCTTGGCGATCCCAGCACCACCCAACGTTTTCAGGAATACATCCAGCGCAAGCAGTACAAAGCCGAAACCGAAACTTCGATGTTCGACCGCCGCGGGGCTTTTGTCAAGCACCAGCTGGGCTTCCACTTCCTGCGCTATTTCGGCTGGCAGTGGTTCAAACAGGACTCCGTGATCCGCGCCACCAAGCTGCCGCAGCTGGTGGTGAACATCTTTGCCGGCCTGTTCGTGGCATTTCTGGGCCTCTTTGGCGCCGTTTTCCACTACCGCAAAAACAAACACAGCTTCTTCTACCTGCTGGCCATCATGCTCTGCGTTACCCTGCTGATGGTCTTTGTGATGAACCTTTCAGACGAGGAGGTGCGTGACCGCGACTACTTCTTCGTGGTGGCCTACAACATGTGGGCCATCTGGATGGGCATTGGCGCGCTGGCCTTGCTCAGCCTCTTCCGGGACAAGGCGCTGCGGACAGCCATCGTCGCCCTGATGCTGCTGCTGCCCCTGCTCAATCTGGCCGTCCAGTATCGCGAACACGACCGCTCCCGGGAATTCATCGCCCTGGATTACGGTGTCAACTTCCTCAATTCCGTGGAGGAAAACGCCATCATCTTCACCAACGGCGACAACGACACCTATCCCCTCTGGTATGCCCAAACCGTGAAAGACCCCCATGCCAAAGAGCACCTCCACGCGGCCCGTGACCTCTTCCCCACCCAGGCTTCGAGCGCCGCCCTCGCCCAGGCCGCGAAGTACAAAAGCACCCGCCTCAAAGGCATCCGCCAGGACGTCACCATCGCCAACCTCTCCCTGCTGAACACGTCCTGGTATGTGCGCCAGCTGCGGGACCAGGAAGGCGTGAACATCAGCTGGAGCGAGGAAGAGATCAGCTCCCTGGACGACAGGACCGGAGGCTATATCTCCTACCTGGCCAGGGATTCCGTCACCTATGACGCCGGCGATCCCCAGGGAACTCAGAAGTTCACCGTGAAATACGCCCAGAGCCGGGAAGAGAGCGATCAAACCGGAGCTTTCATGCCCCTCCGCGCCTCCGATTTCTCCGTGCTGCAGATCGTGAAGGACAACTTCGGCAAGCGCCCCATCTACTTCGCCGTCACCTGCGAATCGAACGTGGGCTTCGACGAATACCTGCGCAGCGAAGGCATGGTCTCCCGCGTCACCCACATCAAGTCCGCCACCGGCAGGGAGGCCGTGGACCTGCCCCGCCTGCTCACCAACATCGACAAGGTTTACCAGTACCGCTCCATCGACGACTCCAGGGTCTTCAAAGACGACAACATGACGCGCCTGATCTCCAACTACGGCTCCGGCTATTCCCGTGCCGCATTGGAATTCACCCGTGCCGGCAAGTTCGAACAGGCCCTCGCCTACGCCAACAAAGCCAAAAAATTCATCGACGGCGAACTCCGCCTCACGGAGTTTTGGGTGAACTACTACGCCGGCACAGGCCAGATCGCCAAGCTGGACGAATTCGTCGATAAAAACATCCTGCCCCATACGGACGCCGTGCGCATCTACAACAGCTATGTGCTGAACACCATGGCCACGGAATATCCGCGCTATTTCCCCCGCTACATGAAGAAACTGCTGCTGGCCTTCCCCAACGAGATGGACCTGGCCCAGCTGGCCGTCTATTATGGCTACAACAACGACCTGATGCCCCAGGTGCAAAACACGCTCGATTCCCTGATGGCCGAAAACAAACTTGGCTACAATCTGCAAGACCTGAACAACTATCTGGGCATGGGAGAGGAGGAAGCTGGCGCCGACAGCTTCTGAGCTTTCGCCAAATTCTTGATACGGGGACCAGCTGCCGCTGGTCCAGGCTGCTGACAAAGGCCGTTTTTTCAGAACGGATTTGGACAAAACATTGAAGAATCCAGAAGATCAGCCAGGAAAGTACCGGAATTTCGGGATTATTTGCATAAATGACCGCAGATGGCAAAGAA
>JAJBAV010000043.1 GCA_020532085.1 Candidatus Cloacimonadota bacterium
CATCCGGCGCTTGAGCTCTTCTGCCGGCATCTTGTCACTTACTTGGATCTGTCTCATCTGTACCTCCAGTGAACTGAAACTGGAGATACAATAACCTATATTTGGAATTATGCAAGCGAAATGGTATTAGCTTTCGGGCTGGTATTGGCCTGCCAGAAAATTCCAGTAGCGGTGGGGTGGGAAAGGTCGCGTCAAGTTCGCCCTGTTAGCAAACCATAGCCAGAATGGTATACATACAAGCAAACAATTATGGATACTACGTGTCAGTATTCCTCGTCCAGCAGCCAATAGTCCGGATAATCCAGAATGTTCCGCACATTACCTTTAAATTCATTCAGCTGGTAGGTTAATGAATCCGGGTCCCATCCCCAGCGGCGATGAAAAAAGAGTTTTTCCCCAGTATCGCAGTTTTCACCACCACATCGTGATAACTATTACTGGAGGGTTCGAAGGTTATCTCGGAAGTGAATTCCTCCGGATCGCAGTGGCCATAGCCGTGAAAATGTGGGATCTTTAGCAAGAGCTTGGGAACTCCGTCAGCAACCGTGAACAGCCCGCAACTGTAATCATATGTGATCACTCCGAACTCACCCTCCCCAAACATCGAAATGGTATCGGATAAAGTAGTGGTGCAGTATGCTCCAAACCTTCCCAGATCGAGGTCATAGCCGGAGAGCAGCCAGCCCTGGTTCGTCCGGGTAAAAGCCGCCATTCCCAGGTTATGGCTGCCCGTGAAGATTTCTCCTCCCCATCTTGTGGGTAAGAAAGTCCACCCTCCTGCCTCAAAAGCGAGGAGCAATCTATCATACGGCAGATCGTAAGACTTCAGAAAGCGGATGGGGATGTGTCCTCCCAAGGCTTTGAACTCATTCCACGTGGCCTCGTCCAGATCATCCCAATCTGCTTGAGGATCACCAAACTGCTCACTCACCTTCCATTTCAGAAGATCAGGATCAGGGGTTAGTTTTGGGTCCAGCGCGGAACAACTGATGCGGGGATGGAAATTTCCGAACATTGCTTGCATGAGTTCCGCTGGTGATGGCCTGCTGTTTTCGATCAGAACATCATTACCCAGAGGGCCTTGAACCGCCCAAACCTGAAAAACTGTCCCAGTCAACAGAACAACCATTGCCAATACAATTTCGCACGGCCGCATTATCAACCTCCAGTCATTGTTCCAAGTGGATTGCGTCTAACTTGCTGTTATGCTTTTCCAAATTGGCTTGGGTATTGATATGGAACTGCCTTTATATCTCAGTCCATGTATTTCTGGATGGTGGCTTTGCGCAGTTGCTGCTCCATCCAGTCATCGAACCAGTTGGTGGGGAGGCTGGAGGCAAAGACGGCCTGGATCTGCGCTTCGTCTACTTTGAGTTTGGCATCCCGAGAGACAGAGATCACGCGGGGCATCCAGACGAGGTCGTCCATGAGGAAGGCCTCCTGGGGCTGGTTTTGCAGGTGGCGGCGAAGGATGCCATGGAAGATAATGGGAGTGTGTTTGCCGAGGGCCAGGGAGGTGGGGGAGAGGCCTTCAAAGTGGCGGACGGTGGCGTTGTCAGGGGTGGGATCCTGTCCGGAGATGATCCTCTGGGAGATCTGAAGGGCCAGCTGTTCGCGCTTGTCGCGGGAGAGTAACTCCCTGATGCCGGCTTCCACCAAGGCCAGGGGAAGGTGGACCTCCAGCGCCGCTTCGTTGAGCTCCACGATCACCCACTGGCGCGTGGTGGGAGAATAGACGGGATCGAAAACATGTCCGGCGGGTTGGCCAGGCAGCAGGAGGCGGATGGCGGCCACGATTTGGGCGTCTGGATACCAAAGGCTGTCGGGATGTGCCTTGTGCACTTTGGTGCGAGGCAGGGACATCTCTTCGCAGGCGGTGGCCAGGCCTTCCATACGGGCCAGTTTCACCGCCAGTTCGGCTTCGGGGCGCAGCACTTCGATGCTGGAGCCAGTGGGCTGGTAGGGCAGACAGAGCGAGTTGAAGCTGCACATGCTTTTGGTGCGTTTTTCCAGCTGGTGGAGCGAGGTGCCGCTGGCTGTGGGCAGAGGCAGGGCCCAGGCGCCTTCATCCAGGGCGCTCAACTGCGCATAAACCAAGGGGTCGAGGGAATCCACGTCAAGGAAGCCGGAGTTTTTGTAAACCAAGGTGGAGGCGAGGGGATGGCTGTCTTCCAAGAGCGCGGAGACGGGCGTTCCGGCGCTGAGTTCCTGGTAAAGGGAATCGGCGTAAAGGTTGGTAAGGCGGATGTCCGTGCGGGAAGGCAGAACCTCCAAAGTGGCATAGGACAGGCTGACAAAGGGTTCCAGACGGTAATCGGCCAGGTTTTGCTGATAGTGGGCGCGCACCTCTTCCGGGGCCACGTAGGGATCGATGTCCGCCAGTTCCAGCAGGGTGAATTCCACGTCCGCGTTGCTCTGGAGGATGCCGGTGATGAGTTTGCGCTCGCCTTTGTCCAGCAGTTCGTTGGCGATCAGCTCCCGCTTCAGCTTCATGATCGGCACCTTGGTATCCAGATAATCCTGGCGCAGGGGCGCGAGGTTTTGCGGCGAGTCGTAGAGCAGCGACTGGTTGTAGATCTTGGGGTCGAAAACGCCATCGGTCATGAAGAGTGGTGACCGCAGGATGTAAGAGGGGATGTTTCTTGACAGGGTGTCCACCACTTCTGAGGGGGTGGCGCTGATCTTGTATTTGGTGAACCACTGCCTCAGGATCACGCCCTTGGCGGCGTCCGTCCAGGTTTGCTGCTTGATCAGTTCGCGTTCTTCGCGCGAGGGGGCGCGGTTGTTCAGCACCTGAAAGTTGGTGTAGTGGCCGCGGTAGGAATCGTTGAAGGATTCAGCGGTGACGGGCTGGCCGTTGATGCGTCCGGCGAGCGTGCCCTGGTTGGCGCCGCAGCCGGCCAGCAGCAAAGCCAGCGCCAGCAGGATGGCGAAGAGGGGGGCGAGCTTGGTCATAATCTGTCCTGTAAGTCCTTTAATTTCTGCCAGGCCTCGATGGGGGAGAGTTTGTCGAGGTCGAGTTCCTTGATCTCAGCGATGATGGGGTCCAGTTCCGAGGCTTTTTCCGCCAGCACTTCAAAGAGTTCGATCTGGGGGCCGGAGCGTTTCAGTTTGCGGCGGATGGAGGCGGTGAGGCCTTGGGGCGAGATCTCGTGTTCCTCAAGGTTTTTGAGGATCTCGCGGGCTCGGCGGATCACGCGGTCCGGAATGCCGGCCAGGCGCGCCACTTGGATGCCATAGCTTTGGTCCGCGCCGCCGCGTTCGATCTTGCGCAGAAAGATCATCTGGTCGTTGTATTCCTTCACCAGCACATTGTAGTTGCGGATGTCCGGATAGATGTTTTCCAGCTCCGTGAGTTCGTGGTAGTGGGTGGCAAAGAGGGTGAGGCTGTGCTTGTATCTCTGGATGTATTCGATGATGGACCAGGCGAGGCTGAGGCCGTCGAAGGTGGAGGTGCCGCGGCCGATCTCGTCCAGCAGGATGAGTGAGGCGTCGGTGGCGGTGTGGAGGATGTTTGCCGTTTCGATCATTTCCACCAGGAAAGTGCTTTGGCCTTGGGCAAGGTTGTCGGAAGCGCCCACGCGGGTGAAGACGCGGTCGAAAATGGGCATGGAAAGCTGTTTGGCGGGTACGAAACTGCCGATCTGGGCCATGATGGCCAGCAGCCCCACCTGCCGCAGGTAGGTGGATTTTCCCGCCATGTTCGGCCCGGTGATGATGGCGATGGTGGTGTTGGGGTAATCTAGGAAAGTGTCGTTGGGAATGAAATCCTGGTCTTCGATGAGCTGTTCGATCACGGGATGGCGGCCGGCCTCGATGGTGAGGGTGCGCTCCTGCGTGAAGACGGGGCAGCAGTAGTTGTTTTGCCAGGCCAGCCAGGCGAGGTTGCTCTGCGCGTCCGAGAGGGCCAGGGTGGCGCTGAGGCCCTGCAGGGCTTCCAGGCTCGCGGCCACCTGTTGGCGGAAGTCTTTGTAGAGCTCATGTTCGAGGTTTTTGATCTTTTCCTCGGAACTGAGCACCTTGGCCTCAAATTCCTTCAGCCGGGGCGAGATGTAGCGCTCGGAATTCACCAGGGTCTGCTTCGGCACATAGTAATCCGGCACCTTGGCCTTATGGGCGGCGCCCACTTCCAGATAATAGCCGAACACACGGTTGTAACCCACCTTGAGGGTGCTGATGCCGGTTTTCTTGCGTTCGTCATCCTCAAGGCGGGCGATCCAGGATTTGCCGTCGTGGATCAGCTCCAGCAGTTCGTCCAGATCCTGGTTAAAACCCGGATTAAAGATGCCGCCTTCGGTGATGGTGAGGGGCGGCTGGGGGCGCAGGGCTTTGCCGATGGCGTCGGCGAGGGTGTCGAACCCTTCCAGGGCATCGGCCAAAGCGGTGATGAGGGGCTGGTTATAAGCCCGCAGACGCTCTTTCAGTTCGCCCAGCACCTGCAGGTAGGAGCGCAGGGCGATGAGTTCGCGGGGGTTGATGCGCAGAGCGCCAAGCTTGGAAACGAGGCGGGAAACGTCACCGATCTCGTGCAGGCTGGAGCGCACATCCTTCAGATAGGCGGTGTTGGTGAGGAATGCCTTGACCAGGTCCTGCCTCCTGATGATTTCGGCAGGATCAAGCAGCGGATGCAACAGCCAGCTCTGGATCAGGCGGGAGCCCATCGCGGTCTGCGTTTGGTCCAGCACCGCCAGCAGGCTGCCATGCCGTTCTCCGTAGCGGATGGAACGGATCAGCTCCAGGTTGCGGCGGCTGATCTCGTCCAACTGCATGAAGTTGCTCAGGGAATAGTAGCGCAGCGAACTGATGTGGGTGAGAGGAGTTTGCTGAAGCGACTGCACATAGGCGAGGGCGGCCCCGGCGGCGGTGGCCCCGGCGGTTTTGCCCTGGGCGTCGAAAGCCTCCAGGGAATGCACCTGAAAGTGTTTTTTCAGGATAGCGGCGGCTTCGGAAGGGCGGAACTGCCAACTGTCGAAGATGCTGAGGGTGTGGCCGTATTCCAGTTTAAGGCTTTTCAGGAAGGCCTCGGCAGCGCTGCCGTCCACGATGATCTCGCTGGGTTTGAGGCGCAAAAGCTCGTTCGCCAGCTCGTCCCCGCGCAGTTCCGTGAAGCTGAATTCGCCGGTGGAGAGGTCCAGGCTGGCCAGGCCGATTTTGCGGTTTTCGTCCTCATACCAGACGGCGGCCAGGAAGTTGTTCGCGCTGCCGGAGATGAGGGAATGGTCCAGCACAGTGCCTGGGGTGATGATCTCCACCACCGCGCGCTTCACCAGGCCCACGGCTTGTTTGGGGTCCTCTGTCTGTTCGCAGATAGCCACCTTGAGTCCGGCCTGGATGAGTTTGTCCAGATAGCTTTCCAGAGCGTGATAGGGGAAACCGGCCAGGGGCACGGGGTTGTCGCTGTTCTTGTCGCGCGAGGTGAGGGTGATGTTGAGGACGCGGGCGGCGGTGTGGGCATCCTCGAAAAAGGTCTCGTAAAAATCGCCCATGCGAAAGAGGATGAGCTTGTCCGGATGGGCTTGCTTCACCTCCTGAAACTGCCTCAGCATGGGGGTTAGCCTGGCATCCGGGGGAGAGGGCTGTTTCATCCGGAGTTCAGAAACGGGTGATAAAGCAATCGATGGAGTTGGCGCGCAGGAGCCTGGCCACGCAGTCCGCTTCGCTCTGAGAGGGGTAAGGTCCGCTCACCACCACCCAGGGCACGGTTTTGTTGCCCTTGTCCTCAAAATAGTTGGCTTTCACCTTCAGCGCACGCAACTCGGCGGTGCGGCTGCCGGCATTCTCCTCTTTGCCGAAGCGTCCCGCCTGAACGTGGATCCCGCTGGGTTTGGCCTCCAGCCTGGCCGGGGCGGTGGGGTCCACCTCCGCTTGGGCGGGCAGGGGCTCCAACACAGGTTCGGGCACCAGTTCCGGCAGCTCCAGTTCTGTGTAGGGATAGAGGAAGGAGAGATCGACCTGGCTGCCGTATCTGCCCTTCAGCTCGTGGAGGCGGTCCTCGATCTCGAAAGCGAGCTGGGATTTGCGGTTGAGTTCAAAAGCGGTCTTGTAGTTCAGGAAGGCTTCAGCGCAATTACCGTTCTGATGGTGGTTGCGCCCCAGCAGATAGTGGAAATACTGCTGGTTTTTGGGCAGTCCGGGCAGGGCGCGCAGTTTTTCCAGGCTGGAGATGGCGCTGAAAAACTTGTTCTGGTTTTGGTAGGCCCCGGCAATGATGTAGTGGCTGTCTTCGGCGAACCTGCCGTTGGGCGCGGCCCGCAGATAATTTTCCCCCTGGGCGATGGCGGCGGCGTGGTCATCGCGGTACTGGGCGCAGTAGGCCAGCCAGTAAAAGCGTTCCGGCAGTTCAGGGGAGGATATCTTTTTCAGCAGGGTTTCCGCCGCCGGGATCTCGCGCTCCAAAATGTGCAGCTTGGCCATCTCCAGCATGCTCTGCTGGCCGTAATGGGTGGAGGGATAGCGGTCCGCGGCCTGTTTCAGCAGGATCAGCGTGTCGTCCTTGCTTTGCTTGAGCATGGCGTTCAGATAGGTCTGCAGGGCGCGTTCCTCGTCGTTTTTGGCCACGTTTTTGTACAGCTGGCCGGGAAGCTCTTCCAGCTTTCCTTGCAGCCAGAGATCTTCCACGGTTTGAAACTCCCTGCGGAAATCCACCGCGAGGGCGGTCAGGGGCAGCAGCGCCAGCAGCAAGAGGGCGAGTATGAAACGCGGGTCACGGGGCATCGAGATGGGCCTTCGCTCAGTTGCTCATCGAATTCAGCAACTCGTCGTTGTTTTTGGTGGTCTGCATCCGCTTGCGCAGGGTTTCGATGCCCTGGATGGGGCTGATGGTTTTGAGGTATTTGCGCAGCACATACATCCGGTTCATCTCGTTTTGCGTGAGCAGCAGCTCTTCGCGGCGAGTGCCGCTCTTCACCAGGTCGATGGCGGGGTAGAGGCGCATGTCCGAAATGCTGCGGTCCAGCACCAGTTCCATGTTTCCGGTGCCCTTGAATTCCTCGAAGATCACCTGGTCCATCTTGGAGCCGGTGTCGATGAGGGCGGTGGCGATGATGGTGAGGGAGCCGGCTTCCTCGGTGTTGCGCGCGGCGCCGAAGAATTTCTTGGGCTTGATCAGGCCGTTGGCGTCGATACCGCCGGACAGCACTTTGCCGCTGGAGGGGGTGATGTTGTTGTAGGCCCTGGCCAGGCGCGTGATGCTGTCCAAAACTATCACCACGTCCTGATTCAGCTCGATCATCCGCTTTGCCTTTTCCAGCACCATTTCGCTTACGGCGGTGTGGTTTTTGGGCGATTCGTCGAAGGTGGAGCTGATCACTTCGCGGTTGCCGGGACGCAGGATCTTCTTCATCTCGGTAACCTCTTCGGGCCGCTCATCCACCAGCAGCACGATCAGGTAAACCTCCGGATGGTTGGTGAGGATGGCGTTGGCGGTATCCTGCAGCAGGGTGGTTTTTCCCGTTCTGGGAGCGGCCACGATCAAGCCGCGCTGGCCTTTGCCGATGGGGGTGAAGAGGTTGATGATGCGGGTGGAGTAGTTGTTGGTGTCAAATTCCAGGTTGAGGCGCTCGGTGGGGTAGTAGGGCGTGAGCTCGTCCCAGGTGCGAAGTTCCTGCATGGAAGTGGGAGCCATATAGTTCACGGCGTCCACGCGCAGCAGGGCGAAATACTTCTCACCTTCCTTGGGGGAACGCACCGGGCCGGAGATCATGTGGCCGTTTTTAAGGCCGAATCTGCGCACCTGGGTGAGGGAGACATAGACGTCATCGCGCCCGGGCAGGTAGTTGTTTTGCGGGAAACGAAGGAAGCCGAAGCCGTCGTCCATTATCTCCAGGCATCCGGTCACGAAGGCCAGGCCTTCCTGGGCCGCCTGAAACTCCAGCAGTTTGAAAACGAGGTCATTGCCCCGCATCTGGGTGTAGCCGGGGATCCCGTATTGTTTGGCCAGCTTGGTCAGCTGGGATTGTGGCAGTTCGAACAGGTTTTCTATTTCGGCCATTATTTTTTCTCCTTGGGTTTAACATTCTTTTTGGTTCCGCATAGCAGCAAACTGCTGGCGCCGGCGCAGCCCACCCTGTTTATACGTTCCACCAGCCGTTTTCCTTCATCCAAAAGGTCTTCGGCGCTCTCCAGGCTTTCCAGTCGCTTGAAGGTTTCCGTGCAGTTGTGCTTCAAGTGCGCGCAGTTCGAGGCTTCCTTGGGATTGTCCACTGGCAGGTAAAAATCCACCTGCTTCACCTGGTTCAGCTTCAGCTTGGCGAAGCTGGCCAGGATCTGCTCGCGGGTGAAGGTTTCCTGGTGGTTGATCCCAAAACGCCGGTCGATCGCGGCCAGCCAGTGGTGCATCAGGATATGCGTGATCTGCGGCTCGGTCTGCTCGCCGTCGCGGTACATCTCCACCAGCACCAGCCTGCCGCCGGGCTTCAACACCCGCAGCAACTCGGCAAACACCCGCTCCTGATGCTCCAGGTGGTGCAGGGAATTGGCCAGGGTCACCAGATCGAAGCTGGCATCCTCAAATTCGAGGGCTTCCAGATCCATCCGGTAGATCTCCACATCATTCTCCGGAAAGCGCTTCTGGGCATGATCGACACTCTTTTCAGACACATCGATCCCGATGATCTGAACGTAGGATTTCAGATTCTGCTTCAGGATGGTGATGAAATCGCCCCTTCCGGTGGCGGCGTCCAAAACGTTGGGGGCCTCGATCTGCTTCAAAAGGCCAAACGCGTCTTTCATAAGGATGATCCTCACTTGCTTTGTGATGGGGATGATGAGTTACCTGAATACCAGGCTGACTGCTGTTCCGGGCAACGTTAAACAGAACGTGCCTATTCTTTTTGACCCGCCCTTTTTAGTCAAGCTATTTTAATGTTTAACCACCTGATCAGCGGGAGGCATCTTGCTTGCGGATATGAAAACAACCAACACAGGGCGATGTGTTGAAATAGAGATTATCAAATGACCCTCTGCATTTCCCGCTTGGCGATCGTGAACAACACCGAGGAATCCAGCTTTCCGCGCATTACAGGATGGGGTTCGATCCGATAATCAACCTCCCTGCGGGCGCGCATTAGTTTCATGCGGTCTTCAATTACGTTATCAGTGAAATCCGGAGAGACCACCAGAAGGTCAATATCGCTATCCTGATCTGCCTTGCCCCTGCTGTATGACCCAAACAGGTAGATGGCATCAATCAGCATTGATTCCCTTAAGACATCGTAGTAGCGTTTGATCAGGTCGATCATTTCATATTTATCAAGGACAGCAGCCATTGATGTAAACTCCTGATGGTATTAATGTACTTTTCAGTAAATTCTTTGGTGCATTGGTGTTGGAAGCTAAGTTTATAATCAGGATATCTGGTGTTTAGGTTGAAGCTGCTGATGACATCCATGGATTCAACCTTAGCCTGAGGTACTTCGAGCCGAGCAAGAATGGCAAGCCGGACAAGGTCATGGATTCTTGGTACCTCCAAACCGACATTCTGGGTGTAAACAGCTTTGAGTGTTTTCTCCAGTACCAATTGTCCCAGAAAAAGCGCCCATGGATATTCCTCCATTTTATAGAGCTTTTCCATGGTCTCCATGTCTCTTCCGGCAGATTCGAGCCAGTAGTGAATCAATTCTCTTGGTTCCATGAACCTATAAAATCCATCCTGCCGATTCCAGTCAAGTAAAACCTATTGTTGTCGGTGTTTGCGTTGTTGTACCTGCCCTGTCTCCATTTCCTCTCCGAATAGCCTCTTGCCCGCCTCCCGTTAACTTCCCGCCTCTCAGGCGGGAACTCAGCGGGAGGCGAAGGAGAGGCGGATGGGAGAGGGCTAAGGGCGGGGTGGCCGGGGAATATCTGTAAGAAGGTCTTAACATGCTGAAAAATAGAAGGATATACATTAATACATAAAGTGATGCATTAAGTCGCTGAAGCTGGCCGCGGCCAATGTACTTGACACGGAAGCGCCGCGCAAAAATCATCCTCCCCGAATCGAATTATCTACACAAGGTGTGAATATGATCAAGGTCCAGTCATTGGTAAAGGAATTCCCGAAGAAGGACGGAACCAGCTTCCGGGCCGTGGATGAGGTGAGTTTTGAGGCCGCCCACGGTGAGATCGTCTGCCTGCTGGGGGTGAACGGGGCGGGCAAAACCACCACGATGCGCATCCTCTCCACCATCTTCCAGCCCCAGAGCGGAACCGCTCAGATCGAGGGTTACGACGTGCTCACCCAGGGCGACATGGTGCGCCGCAACCTGGGTTTTCTCTCCGGCGACACCGGCCTGTACATGCGCCTCACTCCGCGGGAGTTCGTCACCTATTTCGGCCGCCTCTACGGAGTTGGGGACGACGCCATCAAAGCCCGTCTGAATGAGATGGCGGGGATCCTGGACATGCACGATTTCCTGGACAAGAAGATGGAATTCCTCTCCAGCGGCATGAAGCAAAAGGTTTCCATCGTGCGCTCCATCATCCACGATCCGCCGGTGATGATTTTTGACGAACCGACCTCAGGCCTGGACATCCTCACCGCGCGCAACATCATCTCCTTCATCCGCAGCTGCAAGGAACGCGGCAAATGCGTGCTGTTTTCCACCCACATCATGCGCGAGGCGGAGCGCCTGGCCGACCGCATCGTGATGATCCACCAAGGCCGCGTGCTGGCGCAGGGAACCCTGGAGCAGATGCGCGCGGAAAGCGGACTCAGCGATCTGGATGACATCTTTGTTTACTATGTGAATCAGGCCGGAACCGGCACGGAGGTGGCTGCCCATGAATTTTAAGAAAGCCCTGGTCATTTTTCGCAAAGAGATCCTGGAGATCCTGCGGGACAAGCGCACCCTCTTTGCCACCATCGTTTTGCCGGTGGTGCTGTATCCTCTCTTGTTCATCGGCTTCAGCGCCATCATGAGCCGTCAGAACGAGGTTTTGGAAAAGCGCGGAGCAACCATCGCCCTGCTGGACAGCCTTTCCGTCCAGAACCAGGACGCCCGGCAGGCTTACGACCTAATCCTCAGCGGCTTGAAAAACACACCCTATCTCACCACTTTGGAATCACCGCCGGAACTGGAGCGCCTTTACGCGGAAAAGGAGATCAAGGCTGTGGTGAGCGTTTCCGATTCGCTTTCACCCTCCGGACTGCAGACCTTTAAGGTTGGGGTCAGATACGACGCTTCCGGCGATGAAGGCCAGCTGCTTTTCGGCAAGCTGGAAAAATCCCTGATGCAGACGGCGCAGGCCCTGATCGCCAAACGCCTGGATGCCCTCAACGTGGAGCAGGGGTACATCGAGCCCCTGCTGATAGACCAGATCGACACCTCCACCACCGCCAAAAAGATGGGCAGCGTGCTGGGCATGATCTTGCCCTACATCGTGATCTTGATGCTGGTGACCGGCGCTTCGGTGGTGGCGGCGGACCTGGTGGCGGGGGAAAAGGAACGCCGGACCTTGGAGACCCTGCTGGTATCGTCGGCCTCGCGGGGCGAGATCGTTCTGGGCAAATACCTCACCATCTTCACCATGGCCATGCTCAACGTGGTGATCAACCTCATCAGTATCAGCCTGTCTGTGCGCTATCTGTTCAGTCAGTTCGAAACCGGATCCCAAAGCCTGCAACTTCCGGTGAGTTCCTTTTTGATCCTGCTGCTGGCGATGGTGCCCCTTGCCACTCTGTTCTCCGCTTTGCTGCTGTCCATCTCCACTTTTTCCCGCAACATGAAGGAAGCCCGCACCTACGAACAGCCGATCATGATCGCTTCCATGCTGATGGGGATGGTAAGCTTCATCCCTTCCGTCGAGATCAGCAACCTGCTGGCGATGGTGCCGGTGATCAACATTGCCCTGCTGTTCAAGGCTGTTCTGATCGGCGAATGGCAGCTTTCTCACCTCCTGATCACGGTGGGAACCACCCTGATCCTGGATGTTTTCGCCATTTGGGTAACCGTGCGCCTCTTCCATTCCGAGGCGGTGCTGTTCCGCACCGAGGACGACAGCGGCGGCATCAAGACAGTGCGGACGAACAAACGCGGCTTCTTCAACCCTCTCAACGGCCTGATCTACTATTCGCTGGCCCTGGCGGCTTTGTATTACCTTGGCTCCAAGTGGCAAATGCAGGATCTGGTGAAGGGATTGGTGCAAACCCAGGTGTTTGTGATCGTGCTGCCGGTGCTACTGGTGCTGAGGTTCGTCAAACTCAAGGGCGCGGAGGCCAGGCAGCTGCTGCGGCTGAAGGCGCCGAAGCTGAAAGAGGTGGCCCTGGTGCCCTTCATCGCCATATCCGCGGCGATCGTGGTGGCCATCATCGGCCAGCTGATCAACCAGATCTTCCCCTTCCCGCCGGATTACCTTGAAAACCTATCCAAGCTGTTCCAGCTGGATCTGCCGCTCTGGCAGATGTTCCTGGTGATAGCGGTGCTTCCCGGGATCTGCGAGGAACTGCTCTTCCGCGGATTCCTGCTGCGCTTTTTCGAGGGCAAAAAGTTCTGGTATCCCGTTCTGGCCAGCGCCGCGCTCTTTGCCGTTTTCCATCTGGATCCTTTCCGGCTGCTGCCCACCTTCCTGCTGGGAACTCTGCTGGGCTGGCTTACCCTGCGCTCCGGCAGCATCTACAATTCCATGCTTTCCCACGCCCTGAACAACGGCCTAGCCCTTTTCATCGTCACCTTCGCGGCCAAGCCCTGGCTGAAGGGATTGCTGGCTGATTCCGAGAATCTGCAATACTGGGTGGTGATACCGGCCATCCTGGTCCTGGCGGCCTCGTTGTGGGCTTTTCACAAGATCACTGCTGACAGGGAGGTTTTCTGATGTGCGGAATAGTGGGATACATCGGCAATCGCAACGCCCTGCCCATTGTGGTGGAAGCGCTCAAACGCCTGGAATACCGGGGTTATGACAGCTCCGGATGCGCCTTGATCCATTGCGGCGAGCTCCAGGTTTACAAAAAAGAGGGCAAGATCATCGAACTGGAGCGGGCTTTGCCGGAGCCGAACCTCTGCTCAGGAACCGCAGCCATCGCCCACACCCGCTGGGCCACGCATGGCGAGGCCACGGAACTGAACGCCCATCCCCAGGTGGATTGCACGGGAAAACTGGCTTTGGTGCACAACGGCATCATCGAGAACTACAAACTCCTCAAAGAACAGCTTATCGAACTGGGGCACAGCTTCCGCAGCGATACCGATACCGAGGTTTTGGCCCATCTGATCGAGCAGTACAAGGGAACGGGCCTGCCGCTGGTGGATGCCGTGCGTGAAGCACTGAGGCGCGTGGAAGGAACTTATGGCCTGGTGGTGCTGCATCAGGACGAACCGGACCAACTGGTGGCAGTGCGCAAAGGCTCGCCGCTGGTGATCGGGATCGGCGACCACGAACATTTTCTTGCCAGCGACGTCCACGCCATCATGATCCACACCAAAAGGGTGATCTATCTGGAGGATGACGAGATCTGCGAGGTCCGCCGCGATAATTTCGAGATCACGAACACCCACCGGGAAACTGTGCATCCCAGGATATCAGTGGTTGATTGGGACATCTCCGCCATCGAAAAGGGCGATTACAAGCATTTCATGCTCAAGGAGATCTTTGAGCAACCGACCACTGTGGGCAACGCCTTCCGGGGCCGGATCGACGACAGGAACGGAGTCGCCAGGCTGGGCGGGCTGAACCTTTCACCGCTGGAACTCAGCCAGGTGCGCCAGATCCACCTGATCGCCTGCGGAACCTCCTTTCACGCCGCCCTCATTGGCAAATACATGATCGAGGACATGGCCCGCATCCCCGTGCACGCGGAGTACGCCTCCGAATACCATTACCGCAATCCCGTGGTGCCGGAAGGCACGCTGGTCTTCGTGATCAGCCAGTCCGGCGAGACGGCGGACACCCTGGCCGCCCTGCGCGAAGCCAAATCCAAGGGCGCGAGGGTGCTCGGCATCACCAACGTGGTGGGCAGCACGATCGCCCGCGAAAGCGATGGCGGTTCCTATATCCATGCCGGTTCCGAGATCGGGGTGGCCTCCACCAAGGCTTTCACTTCGCAGGTGACCATCCTTTTCCTGCTGGCTGTGCTGCTGGGACGCCAGCGCACCTTTTCCACCGCGAGCGGGTTGCAATACATCGCCGAATTGGAGCAAATCCCCGCCAAGATCGAGCGCATCCTTAAGCAAAACGACCGCTTGCGTGAGATCGCGGCCAGCATCATGGACTGCCCGAACGCGCTTTATCTGGGCCGGGGAATAAACTATCCCGTGGGGCTGGAAGGCGCGCTGAAACTGAAAGAGATCTCCTACATCCACGCCGAGGGCTATCCCGCCGCGGAGATGAAACACGGTCCCATCGCCCTCATCGACGAGGCCATGCCCGTGATCGCCATCGCCACCCGGGACCCCCTCTACCAAAAGATCCAAGCCAATCTCCAGGAAGTCCGGTCCCGCAAAGCCCGCCTCATCACCATCGCCACCGAGGGCGACAGCGACTTGCAAAGCCTCTCCGAACACGTGATCCACATCCCGGACACCCTCCCCAACCTGCAGCCGCTGCTTTCCGTGATCCCGCTGCAGCTGCTGGCCTACCACGTGGCCGACCTCAAAGGCTTCAACGTGGACCAGCCGCGCAACCTGGCCAAAAGCGTGACGGTGGAATAGGCGGCGCTAATAACGGAGGATTCACCCGCCAGTCCCAATACGTCATTCCGGGCGATAGCGCTTCAGCGACTCAGCCCCGGAACCCATTTTCCACTTCGTCCTTGATTACAATCCCCGCTTGGGAGGCATGTGGAAATAGCGGCGGGGTGCTTTATTTCCCGTAGTGGCTTTAACTGAAGGGTCGCTATCCTCGGCAGTCCAACCCCAGTGGTGGTGTTCAGATTGGCCTGCCCAGCAGCCGGACTGTGGGGCTAATCTTACTTCGCAGCTTCCTTGCCCGGCAAGCCAGAGACTTGTTTACTCACTTGGCCAGTATCGCCTTGCGGGTGACGGATGTTTCCCCGTACCGTAAGCTGCTGAGATAAATTCCGCTGGCAAGAACCCTGCCGTGGTCGTCTCTGCCATCCCAAACCAATTTGTGTTTTCCTTTCGCGAAACAACCAGTGCAAAGCTCTCGCACCAGCTGACCTTTCAGGTTGTAGATCTTCAGGCTGACCGGGCTTGATTCCGGAAGCTCAAACTCAAAACAGGTATGGGGATTGAACGGATTGGGATAAACAGCCAGTTGCGGCAGCAGGTTGGGTGTTTGAAGCGGATCGTTGGCTTCCACTTGCGTCAGGTTGTGGAAACTCAGGCCATATACGGGATTGCAGGCGTAGAGCGTGTTGCCGATCACCTGCAATTCGCAAGCTGAGAGGCTCCAGTCATAGCGTTTGATCAGTTGGGGCCGCAGGGGATTGGCCAAATCATAGATTTGGATCTCGTTCCAGTTGGAATCGGCCGCATAGAGGAAACCATCAAAGATCCTCACGAGGTCCACATTCCCGTTGTAACGAGTTGGCAGATTACCCACTATCCGAGGGTTGGAGGGATAGCTGACATCCACGATCTGAACCCCGGCGAAATTGTCGGCAATGTAGGCCACATTGCCCAGAACGGTCACTCCGGCAGCCAGGCCGGGTGTTGTGCATTCCCCTAATAAAAAGGGTGCCTGGGGATTGGAGACATCTATCAACCACAGGCCGGAGCCTTGCGCGTAATCACTTGAAGCCCAATAGGAAATGTAAGCCACGTTGTTTGAGACCCACACATCGTGATTTTGAAAGCCCAGGCCATAATACGCTGATAAGATGGGATTTTGCGGATCGGATGCGTCGATGATGTGGAGGCCGCTGGAGTGGTCGAAATAGGCAGTGTTACCGACCACGAAAATGGATTTATTCGCCCAGATCCCCCAGGGCGATTCGAAGTCCCCCAGCAGGACCGGATTCGCGGGATCGGCGATATCGACCAGCCACAGGCAACTTTTGAAGACGTCAAAGTCATATTCCCTCCAGCCCGCAACGTAGGCCAGGTCACCGGAGATAACAACCTTCTCAGCTTCGAAAAGGGGACCGAGATTGACATGGCCCAGCCAGACCGGGTTTTGCAGGTCCGACAGGTCGTAGAACTCCAGGTCGTACGAATTCGCCGACACGCAGGCAAGATTTCCGGAAAGGGCGAAGTCGTACATCAGGGATTCTGGATGGATCTGGCTGATCAGCGCCGGATTGGCCGGGCTGCTCACGTCCAGGATCTGAACCCCGCGTTCCGCATCCGTCAGATATGCAATTCCGTCCCTGACCTCTATGATCCCAACGTTTCCGGGAGTGTCGTAGGAACTGATCAGCGCCGGATTAACCGGGTCTGTCACGTCGATCAGTTGTACCCCGGCATAGCCTTCTGACACGTAGGCCACATTATCCAGCACAACAATCCGTAAGGCACTCCAGTATGTGTGAAAGTTTCCCAGTAAAACTGGGTTTTGGGGATTGGCGACATCAATGATCTGCACGCCGAAGTACCCGTCAGCCATGTAGACAGTGTTGCCCACGATAGCGATTCCATTGGCCCAACCAGGTGTGTCGCAACTTCCAACCCAATAGGGATTCTGGGGATCGGCGACGTTCAGGATCTGCAGTCCTGCCGCTGCCAGATAGGCGTAGTTTCCAGCCACAGCCACATCGTTCACTAGGAAATCCCCTTGGTGTTGGCAGACCTGAACTGGATTGGTGGGGTCGGATACATCGACGATGAACAGCCCTTCAGTGCAGCCGGCCTGATACACATAGTCGCCCTGCAGTGCCAGCTTCCCCCCATGCCCAGCGAGATTGCCCAGGGAAACCGGATCGAGGGGATCGCTGATGTCCAGGATTTCCAAACCCTGTGAGGTTGTGATCGCGCCGCTGATGTAGGCGCGGTTTCCGGATACGTAAACGTGTCCACTGTATCCGGCAAAGAAGCTGGAGACCTGTGTTGGGGCAGCCGGATCGCTGATGTCCAAAATCTTGACGCCTGTCTGGTATGTTTTGGTAACATAGGCGTAGTGGCCGTGCAAGGCCAGGCTGCTTACCCCCGATGGCTCTGCGTGATTCCCCAGTTTGTGGATCACACCACCCAGCGAGATGGCCATAAGAACCAAGGTTTCGATCAAGATTATCTTTTTCAATTCATCCGCCTTCATAATTTATAGAGTCCCAAATGTTGGTGTAAATTCCAACTCATTGTTTCTCAGGTTGTTTGAGGGCATCTGATATCCCTCGTTACTCACAATCTATGTAAGGCCAAGCGACCAATTGCATTGTTTTCATCTTG
>JAJBAV010000044.1 GCA_020532085.1 Candidatus Cloacimonadota bacterium
TCACTTGATGATGTGCAGAAAGCTCTGAGTGAAAGTTACTCGTACTTGGACAAGAATAAAGAGATGGTCTCAAAACTGACCAATTTCAAATGGCTAAATTTGGATATATGAAAGCGAAATGGTATCAGAGGGTGTCGATACAGACTGCATCTGTAGCGGCACCGCCTGGGCTGGGGCTTGGGGGATGTATATGTGTGTGACCAACTCTCCTGACGAGGGGTTTCGTTCCCACCCCACGGCATCGCTTCGCTCCTCCGCGGGGACCCCGGTCAATCCACAACCTCGCTATAGTTCTGTCGCCCTCCGGGCTTTACTCACCCGGTTTGGGAGAGAGCCTGCGTTTTTCTCGATCCCAGCCATTCCACCTCACAAACTCGCTTCGCTTGTTCGCGAGGACCCGGCGCTGGAAACAAAAAAACCTGGTTTCCCAGGCAAAAAAAATGGCTCCGGAAGAGGGATTCGAACCCCCGACCTAGTGGTTAACAGCCACCCGCTCTACCGCTGAGCTATTCCGGAACGCATCGTAAGGGGCAAAATCCTTGGAAGGGGAATTCTGTCAATGAAAATTCTCTGCGGAGGGGCGGGAAGCGGCTTTGGTTTTACCAACCGAGGCGGGTACAGCTCCGGTCAAGACCCCGATGGCAGATTCAGGCAGAAGCTCTGAAGATGATCCCAAACCCATCCGGGTTCTTCAGCGCAAAGGGCGTGTCCGCGCCCGGAATGAGTTTCCACACGGCAGTTCGGGATCATCCTGCCCAACGCCAGTTGCTGCCTGACAGGTATCACCCTGTCCTTCAATCCGATCAGCAGCAACACCGGCAGGTCTATCCAAGCCAGACGCTCCACCCCTGCGATCCTGTTGGCTGGGGAAAGATACTCGGCCAGGGTTTCCGGACCGACTTGCATGGCTTCATCCACCACCTTCTCCAGATCCTCAGCCGCGGGCTTATGGGACGAAACAGAACGCAATCCGATCCTCAGAAGCCACCTATTGCCCGCCATATGCTTTCCCAGCTTGGTGAACGCGATGTTGCCCAAGGGCCCCAGACCGGTGACCGGAGAGATCAAAACCAGCCCCTGCAGCAGTTCCGGATGCCGCAAAGCCAGCTGCAATCCCACTCCACCGCCCATGGAAAGGCCTGTGTAAGTAACCTTTCCAAAGCCCTTTTTGCGAATCATTGAGGCGATGTCATCCGCCATCTGGACAAAGTTGCAGCCTGTTTTCACGCCGTTGGAAGAACCGTGACCCCGAAAATCCGGGGCCAGGGCGTGCCAGTCCTCCGGCAGACGGGGAAAGTAGAAATCCCGCCAAATGTTTGAAGAGATCAGGGTGCCATGGCCAAAAACCACATGGAGAGGCCCTGAACCTTGCTCCAGATAATGCAGGCTGACGCCATTGATATCCATGAACGGCATGATTTCACACCTCAATTGAGCCTGTTGGCCAACATCCTGTTATCAAACAATTCTACTGCCTTAACCGAGGAACCTCTCGGTCAAGCCAGAGGGGGTAGCAACCAACCGTATTGGGCGGAGAGCCATTCCCGCACTCGATTGAAAAACAGGCCTTTGAGTTCCGCCCAGGCGGGCCGGTCCAGTTCTCCGGTCCATTCGTCCATGAAGGTCTTTTTGAACTCGATGGCCAGGCAGATGAGCCGGTCCGGATAGCGGTCATTGAGCCAGCGGGACATGTATCCGCCGTTAAACTTCACATCCTGCCGGCAATCCAGCGCCTTGCCCCGGTAGGCTTGGCCGTTCAGCCTCTGGCAGAGGGCCTCAGCCGCCGGATGGTGCTTAGGCAGCAGGTTGCTCCTGCCGATGATGATATCCGGGTTGGTCTCCTGGGGGTCGGGCTCAGCGTTGGGTCCGCCGCGGCGGTGGTTGAAGCTGTGCAGGTCCAGCACCACGATAAAGGGGTGGAGTTCCAGCAGCCGGTCGATCTGGTATTGGAGCAAACTGTACCAGGAGGCGTAATCCCCGCGCAGCCTGGCCAGAAGGGGTTCCGGAACCGGTCGCGCGCGGGCCGGCAGGCCCCAGCAATCCTCAGGCGAGAGATAGACCGCCTTTTCCGGGCCGCGGTTCAGGTCGATGGCGAAGCGGGAGCTTTCAACAATGATGTGGTTGGGGAAAAGCGCAGCGATCTCGCCAGTGCAAGGATCTTCCTCGCGGAGGCGGTCAGCCTCGCTGATGCCGCTGAGCGCCAGCAGTTCCGGTGGCAGGTGATGACCGTTGTGGATGGCCGTGGCCAGCAGCGGCAGAGCGCTGTTGCCAAGCGTTAGGGAAGATCTCAGCACCGGTTCAGTTGCTGCCTCTTGGGCTTCCGGCGTCGATGCCGAAAGGCTCATCCGAGCGGTGGTCCACCAGCTTGGATTCCACCTTGAAACCTTGTTCCGGAGCGGCGTCCTTCTTGAAGGTGTTCAGCAGCGTGACGGCCTGGTTCTCGGTCCAGGGGAAGTTGAAATGGTAGCCCTGTTCCCAGTAGGTGTAATCGGAAGGCAGGTCCGACCAGTTCGCCTGCACGCGGGTGTTGGTGAAAGCCTTGTAATAGCCTGTGTTGTAAAGCACGCCGTTGCCGGGAATGGTGATGTCATCCATGGTTTGGTCGGCAAGGCCATGGTTCACATAGAGGGGATGCAGGTCGTGATGGCCGGTGTTGCGCATTTTCAGGAAGAAGAGATCCTCAGCGGTGATCAGATAGGTGGTGTAGGAATTTCCGCTGATATCGCGGGTGCGTGACCATTCCACCACCAGGCCGATCTGCTCGTTGCTGGAGCTTCTGCCGTGGGTTTCAGCCTCGTAATGGTAGCTTTGGTCATCCCGGGCGATCTCGAAAGTGATCCTTTCCCCGGGGGCGATCACGGCCGAGCCGTAGCCGTCCACTTCCACGCGGATATCGGTGTAGAGCATGTTTTCAAACTTGGCCAGAAAGGGTGTGTCCACCACATGGATGTGGCACGAGGCCAGCAACAGCAACGCCGGCAGACAGAGCAGCAAAAGTTTTTTCATCTGGGACTCCTTGGCGGCGTGTGATCCGGCTTGATGCCAGCCGGAGGTATCCAGCCGCTCAGTTATTATACACGGCAACGGGGTAAATCCTGTATCTGATTTTCAGTTTTATCAGCTGTATTTGCCCAGGTAGGCGGCGGCCGTTTCTTTGGCCAGATTCCTGATCCTGCCGATGTAGGCGGCGCGTTCGGTTACGCTGATCACGCCGCGGGCGTCCAGCAGATTGAAGGTGTGGGAACAGCGCAGAAGATTGTCGTAGGCGGGATGGACCAGCTTTCTCTCCAGTAGTTCCCGGCATTCCTTTTCGTAGTCCGCGAAGAGGTCGAAGAGCAGGGCGGTGTTGGCCGCGCTGAAGTTGTATTCGGAGTATTCCCGCTCCCGGGCAAAATAGTAATCCCCATAGAGCAGAGTGTCGTTCCAGCGCAGTTGACGGTAGTCGTCCACGTTCTGGATGTACATGGCCAGGCGTTCCAGGCCGTAGGTGAGCTCAACGCTCACGGGGAAGCAGTCGATGCCCGCAACTTGTTGGAAATAGGTGAATTGGCTTATCTCCATGCCATCCAGCCAGACCTCCCAGCCCAGACCCCAAGCGCCCAGGGTGGGTGATTCCCAGTCGTCTTCCACGAAGCGGATGTCGTGTTTGGCGATCTCGACGCCGATGGCCTCCAAGCTTCGCAGGTAAAGGTTTTGAATGTCGTCCGGACTGGGTTTGATGATCACCTGGAATTGGTAATAATGCTGCAGGCGGTTGGGGTTTTCGCCATAGCGGCCGTCCTTGGGCCGGCGGCAGGGCTGGGCGTAAGCCACGGAAGAGGGTTTGGGGCCCAAAGCGCCGAAAAAGGTGGCGGGATGGAAGGTACCGGCCCCCATCTCGATGTCGTAAGGCTGCATCAGGCTGCAGCCCTGGCCCGCCCAGTAAGTTTGCAGGGTGAGGATGATGTCCTGAAAGTTCATTTGCCATCCCCCCGCAGCTGGCGGCAGGCGGACCTGATCTCATCCAGTGAGGAACGCAGGCCGCGCAGAAGCTGCTTCATTTCGCCGGCGGTCCCGGGCTCCGGGATCTGAACCCTCGGGGCGGGAAGAGCCGCACGCGAGCTGCGGCGCTCCTCTTTCAGCTTCTGGCGCGCGCCTTCAATGGTGTAGCGCTGGTTGTGCAGCATGTCCTGGATCCTGCGCAGCAGCTCGATGTTTTCCTGGGAATACTTGCGGATGCGGCCTTCCTCCCGGCGCGGGCGCAGAAAGCTGAATTCGCTTTCCCAGTAGCGGATCACATAAGGTTTTTCGCCCAGCAGGTTGCTAACCTCGCCGATGGTGTAAAAGTATTTTTTCATGGGGTGCCTCTCGGTTTTCTGATCCTGGCGGTCAGGGCCAAAATGGCCGCGAGCGCCACAAAGAGGAAGGGGTAACGGTGAATTTTACGGATGAGGGGGATCCGGGGTGTGGTATAGAGTGGCGCGGTGATGGTGGTCACCTCGTTCAGCCCGGTTTTGGCCAGGATCCTGCCCTTGGGGTCCACCACCAGCGAGATGCCGGTGTTGGCGCTGCGGTAGATCTGGATCCGGTTTTCCACCGCGCGGAAACGGGTCATCATCGCGTGCAGCCAGAGGCCGTAGGAATTGCCAAACCAGGCGTCGTTGGTGATGTTGGCCAGATAGTCGCATTTGGCGAATCCGCCATTCAAGGTATCCCGCGGCATGGCCATGCGGTGGAAGATCTCCGGAAAAGCCAGCTCATAGCAGATGGAAGGTGAAAAGGTATGGCCGCCGCTTTCGTAGGTGACCAGTTTGGTGCCGAATTCCCAGTTCGCCTGGCCGAGGTTCACGTTCCACAACATGGGGAAAAGATGCAGCCAGAGCATGCGTTCGCCCACCGGGACGAGGATGTTCTTGAAATAGAGTTCATTATCGAAATCATTGCGCTGGAAGAGCGAGGCGGCGTTGTAACTGCGGGTTCCCACAGGGTGGGCGGGGTCGTGAACATAGTGTTGGAAACCGGTGAAAACATCCACCCGGGCGGTGTCCACAATGGCGCGCAGGTCTCTCCGCGCCTGGGAAACGCGGTCCAGATCGCCGATCATGGCCCCTTCCGGCCAGATCACCAAACGGGCTGAATCCGCGGCCGCTTTCAGGGTGAGGTCGCGAAAAACGGCCAATGACGCTTCATATTGCTCCGGCTCCCATTTCAGCACCTGCGGAATGGAAGGCTGCAGCACGTGGATGCCGGCCTCGTGACGTTCCAGCTCCAGATTGGCCTGGCAATGCCAGCCATAGCCGATCCAGACGCCAAAGATCAGCAGCAGCGCTGCCAGATACCAAAGCCGCTTCTTTCCGAAAGCTTCCAACTGTTCAGAGCCGGATCCACCCCGGCCTCCCAGCCATTTTGGCAGGCTGGGCCAGAGTTGGTGCAGCAGCAGGTTGACGCAGATGATGAGGGCGGAGAGGCCTACAACCCCGATCAGGTCCGCCGCCTGGATGAGGAGGCCGTAATCCGCCAGGGAATAGCCCTGGTTGAACCAGGGGAAGCGGGTTTCGCCGAAATTCTGGACGTACTCGAAAGTGATGAGGATGCTCAGGAAGCCCAGCCAGCGCCAGCGCGGCAGGGTTCTGTAGATCCGGTTGATGCCGTAAAACACCAGATAATAAATAAATATGTAAACCAGCATCACTCCCAGGATGGCGCCGGGGTTCACATACACCAGCCAGTAATACACGATGGCGCAATAGGCCACGGACATAATGAAGCCCATGCGCAGCAGGTCGCGGGAACTGGCCCGGCCGCGTTCGAAAACCCGCAGCAGCGGCAGCCAGGCGAAAAACACCAGCCAGCCCAGATGCAGCGGCAAACGCGACAGCGCCAGCAGCAGCGCGCTTAGCAGCGTCAGCAGCAGGTCATTGCGTTTCACCGCCACTCCTTCCGTAAACCAGTCTGTCCAGCCAGATCTCATTCTCCCACAATACGGTAACCAGATCGCCCTGCACCGTTATGGACAGAGGGGGCGCGAGAACGCTGTGTGGACCGTCCCCCCGATAACAGCCAAACATATTGCCCACCCGGTCCAGGGCCTGGAACAGCTTCACTCCAAGCTCCAACTGCCCCAGCAGCGTAAAGACCTGAGTGCTCTCCCTGTCCCGGTTTTGCGCCCAGAGCCAGTCCTTGTTGCAGTCAAGGTTCTGCGGTTGGTCCAGCTCAAAACGCCCGAAGCGGTTGAATTCCCTGCCGTCGAGGGGGGAATAGCAGATGATCTCGGAGGGGGCGGCGTCGTAAACGAAGAGCGTGCCGTCCGGCGCCACGCAGAAAAGTTCCGGTTGGCTGAGGGTTTCGAGGCTGAATTCGGAAACGAACATCCCCTCGGAGCTGAATTTGCGGAGCAGTTTCCTGGCCCCGTCAAGGGCCAGCAAACCACCGTCGGCATCCACGCCGATGTCGCTGAGGCGCTGGAAGTTGCTTCGCTCAAAGCCGATTCCGCCGAGGCTGTTCACCCGCAGCCCGTCCACGAAAATGTCGATCTCCTGGCTGGAGCGGTCGTAGGCAAAGACGGTTTTGCCCCGCGCGTCGCTCACCGCCTTGGTGTAGAGGCGCGCAACGGGAAATTCCGCCACTCTTTCCCGGTGGCTCTCCAGCTCCGGCCTGGCGGTCCTGCTTTCGGCGCAGCCCGCCGTCAGCATGGCAAAAAGGATGAACAGGGACAGGATCGCGACTGCGCGGGACACGGCAACTCCCTATTTCAGCAGATGGATGTCGCGCAACTTGCCCTGGATGCTGGTTTTGTTGCCAAAGCGGTTGTATTCCAGGGTGTAGGCGATATCCAGCCGCGCGTTCTTTTTCAGCAGGCTGAGGTGGTCACCGAGGTTGTAGCCGATCAGGTCCAGCACCACACCGTCCTTGACCACCTTCAGTTTCAGGTGGTTGCGGCCCACGGTGTAGGGATAGCTGGCCACCAGCACGCCGCGCGTAACCAGCAGCGGACGGTGGTTTTCCGGGCCGAAGGGCGCGAAACGCTCGATCCAGTCCAGCAGAAAGTTGCTGATGTCGTAAAGTTCGATCTCACGGTCGATCTCCAGAGGCAGGTTGATCTGGCTGATCTGCAAATGCTCCGAGACATAGCGGGCAAGTTCGTTTTCAAAGCGGTCGATGTATTCCTGGAGGATGGTGAAGCCCACGGCGTATTTGTGGCCGCCGAAGCTGTGCAGATTGTGGCCGATGGCCCGCAGGGCGCTGAAGAGGTCAAAATCCGCCACACTGCGTCCGGAGCCGCTGCCGAAGCCTTCCTTGAAGGAGATCATCACCACCGGGCGGGAGTACTTTTCCACCAGCTTGGAGGCCACGATGCCGATCACGCCTGGATGCCAGTCGTCGGAGGAGATCACGATGCAGGGCGCGGTGTTGATGTCTTTGTATTTCTTTTCGATGATGTCGCAGGCTTCATGGAAGGTTTTCTGGTCCTCCTGCTGGCGCAGGGAATTCTGCTGTTCAATGATCTCGGCCAGTTCCAGGCTGCGCTCCTTGTCCCGCGAGATCAGCAGTTCCACCGCCACGGAAGCCGAGCCCATCCTGCCCGCGGCGTTGATCCGCGGCGCGATGCCGAACACGATGTCCGAGGCGTCCATGGTCTTGGTGTTCAGGCCGGAGATCTGCACCAAAGCGTTGAGGCCCAGGTTTTTCTTGTCCACCAGGTGCTGGAGGCCAATGTGGGCGAAAACGCGGTTCTCGCCGATGAGGGGAACGATGTCCGCGATGGTGCCCAAGGCCACGAGGTCCATGTATTTCACCGTGTTTTCGTCGGTTTCGATGCCCCGGCGGCTGTAGATGGCCATCAGCAGTTTGTAGGCCACGCCAACTCCGGCCAGATGGGCAAAGGGATAGGGGCAGTCCGGAAGCTTGGGATTGATGATGGCAAAGGCCTGGGGCAGCTCTTCCTTGGGATTGTGGTGATCGGTGATGATGATCTCCATCCCGCGGGCGTTAATGGCTTCGATCTCGTCGAGGGCATTCACGCCGCAATCCACGCTGATGATCAGCCCGGTGCCGCTTTCCTTGATCTGGTCGAGACTGCCCAGGGAAAGGCCGTAGCCGTCGATCATGCGGTGCGGGATGTAGAAATCGATCAGCGCGCCCAAACGCTGTAAACCCAGATAGAGCAAGGTGGTGGCGGTGGTTCCGTCCACGTCGTAATCCCCGTAGATGGTGATCCTTTCACCCCGGTCGATCGCGCTCAGGATGCGGTCCACGGCCTTGCCCATGTCCGGAAAGAGAAAAGGATCATGCTGATGACCCAGCTGGGGTTGGAAGAAATCCTCGATCTGATCCGGCGTGTCAAGCCCTTTGCGGAAAAGAAGCTCGGCCACCAGCCGCGGACACTTCAGCCGCTCTGTGAGGGCCTTGATCTGCTGCCGTTGCTCTGGGGAAAACTCCCCCTGCAGCAGCCATTCCTTCTGCATATAGCCACCTTTATCTTAATCTGTTGCCTGCCTATTGTTTAAGCCTCGTTTGTTCAAGCTCAGGATTGAGAAATCCAGCCCACCGGAACGCCAATTAAGGAGTTCCGGAATACTTGGCGCAACTTTGAGCGGGAGTTCAATCTTGTAAAGGAAAAAGTTAGGCTCTCTTTCAAACCGGGTGGGTAAAGCCCGTGAGGGCGACAGAATGATAGCGAGGGTGTGGAGGCGCGGCTTCAGCCGCGACGGAACCCATCGTACACCGTGAACATCAAAGCTGATTTCCAAAGCCACCACTCCACTCCGAAACGCGGTGCGTTTCGGAGTGGAGTGGTGGCTATTTTCATTGATCATCGTTCTGCCGTGCAACGAGGGGCTTACGCGCCCTCGCTATCTTTCTGTCGCCCTCCGGGCTTCTTACTGAGAGCTCCTCTAACCACTTGCTTGGGAAAGAGAACCAAAAGGTCTTCCCCCGCCTGCCCCTTCATCTGTTCCTCAAGGCCCGCTTGACCGGCTTTACCGCGCCTCCCGCGTAATTCCCGCATCAGAGGCGGGGATCATGCGGGGGACAGGCGCCAAGGCTGGCAGCGGGGCTTTGGGGCAGATCGGCCCAAGATAAAACCCCGCCGCAGCGGGGTGAGATCAAAGTCTTGTTATTGTATCACTTAAGATGCCGGCGCAAATCCACAAAGGGCAACGGAACCGGCCGCTTGGGTCCGGGGAGAACCTGCGCGGGCAGTTCATCCTGTTCCGCGATCACGTAAAAGAAGTTGCGGGCGGCATCGCCCAAAGCGCCCAAAGTAAGAGCTTCGGTGGTGTCGAACAATCCCCAGTATTGTTGATCGACAGCTGGATCGTCCGAGGAGTAAACATGGTAGCGGTCGGCGCCATCAACAACCGTCCAGTGCAGTTCCGGGCCTTCAGAACCGCTCAGAATGCTAAGTTCCGGCGCGGTCAGGCCTCCTCCGGCTGTCTGAACCTCCACCCGCAACATAAAAACTCCTGTGTTGGCCAAATCGATCCAGTCAGCGTCGATATGGAAGTAACAATTTCCAGGATAGCTGCGCGAAACATCATGCGCAAAGCCGTTGGTGGCGTTGATGCCGCTGTACACGATGAAGAAATAGTGGCTGTCCAGCTCCAGATCGGGCGTGGAGATCTCGATCCACTGCTCCGCCAGCACGGTTTGGGGCTGCGGGGCCAGGATCTGGACCAGGTTGCTTGGCCAGGGATCGTTGGTGGAATAGATCTCCAGATTGACCGTATCGTCCAGCCTGAAAGCGGCGGTCACCTTGTTGATCTGCAACTGCTCAGGCTGGCCCCAGAGCGGATTTTCATAGAGCACGCCCAGTTTCCATTCGCAGTCATTCCAGCCGGCCCAGCCGGTTTGGCCCAGGCTGTCGTAGTAGAGCCAGACGGGGTCGTTCACCCAGAAAGTGTAACCCTGGGAATAGGTGAGATTGTTGAGGAAGTCTGACGCCACCAACACGTAGGATATCTCTGTTCCAAGCTGTTGGGCCGGGATCTCCGCCATCCAATTGCCCCC
The DNA here is from genome assembly GCA_020532085.1 of Candidatus Cloacimonadota bacterium. Classification (NCBI taxonomy): domain Bacteria; kingdom Pseudomonadati; phylum Candidatus Cloacimonadota; species Candidatus Cloacimonadota bacterium. Next base: position 9,988 of record JAJBAV010000044.1, read on the forward strand.
GCCCAGATCGGTCCCGCCCGCCCAGATCGGTCCCGCCCTGCCAGATCCAGTCCCCGGCCTGGTTGATCTGGTAGTACGCACCCAGGTAAGCAACCCCGGCCTGGTCTTCCACATAGGCGTAGAGGGCGCAGGGGATATCGCTTCGCAGGGTGTTGAGCATTGGATAATGCGATATTGTCGGACCGGTGATGTCGTTCCCGGCGACCTGGAGCATCACGTTGTCCACGTACCATTCGTGGCTCTGGCTTTGCACCCGGAAGGCAAGATAGACCTCGCTTCCGGCCCAGTCGTTCAGAATCACGCTCTTCTGGTCCCAGAAATCGTAACCGTCTGTGTCGGTCCAGACTTGGACGTAATCGCCATCATCGGGATCCGGAGAACCTTCCGACAGCCACACGCTGTTGGGGGCCCCATACACGTCATAGAGGGTGTTCTTGCCCCAGAAAGAAAACTCGATCGCGCTCTCCGCCGGCAATTGCAGCAGCGGTGAGACCAGCCAGCCATCCTGGACGGGCTGGTCCAGGCAATACCAGTGGCAGGCGGAATTCACGCCCCCGTCGCTGCAGGCCTCCCATGAAGCCAGAAACCAGGAACCGTCCACTCCGTCGAGATCGTAAGAAGACCACAGCGAGGGCGGAAATTCGGAAAACTCGAAGTTTTCGCACCAGGGAAAGCCGCCGATCCCTTCGTATTGGCTGATCTGAACATCATCCAGATACCACTCGTGGGCGTTTTCAACGCCGTCGAAGTACAGAAAGGCGATGTATATGGTCTGGTATGCCCAAGGGGAAAGGTCGAATTCGTAGTGATACCAATCATCACCGAGCGGGACCGGGTTGTAGGTCAAATCTACGAACTGACCATCATCAGGATCGCTGGAACCTGTTGAAACCAGTACAACATTGCCACCCCAATATCCAAGGTTCATATTCAGGGCCCTGAAGGACAGGGAATATCCCAGCCCAGGAACTTGGATCGCCGGCGATATCAAGTAGTCCTCCTCATAATCAATAATGTTGCCGTCGCCGGCCAGATGCATGGCGGAGCACAATCCGTCAGGGCTGTGGTTCTGGTTCGTGTTCCAGGACCAGCACAGGCCACTGCCGTCGGAATCATCGTAAAACCAATAGTAAGGCGGAAAGATCCCGCTTTCGAAATTCTCCAGCCAGGGAAACTCGTGTATTCCCGAATGCTCTTCGATGCGGACATCGTCCAGATACCAGCTGTGAGCAGCGGTGCCCACATAGCGGAAGGCGATGTGGATGGTCTGGTTTAGATAGGGACTGAGATCCACCTGGTTGAAATGCCAGTTCTCGGCCACCGTAAACGGCGTCCAGATGCCGGAGTAATTGCCCGTGTCGGGGTCCGGTGTGGTGGTGGAGACCAGCACCTGGTTGTAGTTCACATTGTTCTGGTAAAGCTGGGGATCCGCGTTGTAAGACCAAAAAGACAGGGTCCAGCCCCCGGTGGCGGGGATGACCACGTTCGGGATCACCAGCCAGCCGTCATCTCCATCCAGGGGATCTCCGGCCAGATGCATCAAGGAGAACGTACCCGGATCGGTATGATTGTAGGTGGTGTTGGCGCTCCAACTGGCGCTAATCCCGCTCTGCTCGTATACCAGCCATTCATTGGGCGGGAAGGGAGTCCCTTCAAAATCTTGGAAATAGGGAAAAGTGGTTATGGACCTGCCAAGCTCTGTTTGGGGTTGCAAACCCGCCAGCAGCGCGCACATGATAAGTAACGCTCCGAGGACAAGCATCTTTCTGCTCATCGTTCCTCCATAAAATAGTGTCTTGATCTCGCTCCCAAATTGAAAGCCAGTGCGTCCGGAGAGCTCAGTTGGCCGCACTGATTTTAAAAAACCTGAAGGGTTCCGCGACGATAAATTCCCAAAACACGATGCCGTCGCCAGGATCGTTGTCGTAGGCCTTTTCCGGCAGCAACAGGTATTCGCCTCCGGGGTCGGAAGCCGCGTAAATATTGTAAAAAGTGGCGTTGTCCACCTCATTCCACTGCAGGCGGAGTTGGTTCACGCCGCGCAGGATCACGAGTTCCTGAGGCGGGCTCACCGGGGCGCCATTGCCGATGGTGATGAAGCGGCCTGCCTGGTATGGCTCGTAAACCACGGCCTGCCAGACGCCGAACGAGTTTGTGTCGGTGTCCCTGTTTTCCATCGCGTAGTCGTCATAAAAGTAGCCGTTGTAGGCCCACCAGGCCACCCCCACATCCGAGACCAGGTAGAAGGCCACGCAGCTTTCGCTGGATCCGTCCGCCATCAGCAGATACTGGTCCTGGTCGCTTTGGATGTAAAAATAGCTGTTGCTGAGGGTGCCGTAATTGGCCAGGTCGCCGTGGCAGTAAACGCTCAGATAATTGCCGGGCCCGTTGCTGATCGTGCCGCGGTTGATCAGTTTTTCCTGGACGAACAGGCCGTGGGCCGCGCTGGGGGAGTTGCTCAGAATACCTTCATTGACCAGATTGTCGAACTGGCAGCTGTTGCTCACCCAGATGCTGCCGCGCACAATGATGTCCTCGCCCTGAATGTTGGCCAGGATGGGGTTGTTTGCGCCCTCCACCACGCTGAAGCCGTTGGTGTCCAGGCTGGCGCTGTTGATGCTCCCGCCCTCCAGGTAAAGGTCGTGGCAATCCCGGCCCTGGTGCATGATCACCGTTCTGCCGTTGAGGAAGATCGCGCTGCCGGCAAAGCTGAGATCCGACAGCAGCTGGAAACTGCCGCAGTCTGCGGCGGCCAGGATGTTGTCGCAGCCAATGGGTGAGGCGGTTTCGGACTGCCAGAGCTGGTGTTGGTTCGTGCCTTCCCAGGCGATCTCGTTGTTGTCGATCAGCCCCTGATCGAAGAGGTTGCCCCTCAGAGTCAGATATAGCAGGTTGGCGTCTGGCTTGTTCCTGATTGTGCCGTGGTTCTCCAGTTTTTCGTTCACACAGGCCCGACGGTAGCCGCCGTCGTTTTGCATGATGCCCAGGTTGACCAGCCTTTCCACCACCACGTTCGTGCTCAGCTGCACCACCCCTTGGAAGACGATCTCGTCGATGTTCAGATTGTTCAGGGAGGCCCCTCCGTCCAGGCTGAGGCTGGCGCCACTGCCTCCTTCCAGATTCGCAGCGCCCAGGTAGCCGCCGTTGAGCGAAATGCCGAAACCCTCGCCCTAGTGGTGCATGATCAGGTTGGTGTTGTTCAGGCTGAGATTGCAGGCGGCGAAGCTGAGGTCGGAAAGCAACTGCAGGTCGCTGTCCGCGGCAGCGTAAAAATTGGAGCAGGAGATCGGACCCGCCTCAGTACTTTGCCAGAGGGTGTGCGTTCCGGCGCCCTGGATGTAGAAATACATGTTGCCGATCTGCCCGTGGTCGAAGAGGTTTCCGTAGAGGTAAATGGTCAGATAGTGGCTGGGATTTGCGATGCTGCCGTGATTGCTGAGGTCGCCGCCAATGTACAAAGTTCGGTACATCTCCTCGTTGCGCAGTTGGCAGCCCTCCGATATATAGAGGTCGTGGCACTGGGAGTTGTTGGTAACCTTCACCGGGCCGTTGATCCAGACGTTGTCGTCCGGCCCCGGAACCTGCCCTTCCACCCAGGTGGCCGTTTGGTTCCAGGATCCCCCAGCCGCGGTGGAATGGATGTCCAGAGCGCTCAGGCACGCAAGCGCGGATAACAGGACGACAAACAGGGTGTATAGCTTCATCATAACCTCCATGCATTGATCCTTAGGTGGTGAACGTGGAAATATTACCACATTTTGGGTTAAACTTGCTTAAAAAGCGGAGGCTGTCAAGTGCTATCTCGCGCGAAAATGCCACCGCCAGGCCCGTTACCGGTGTCCGATTTGCCCCAATTTGCCCAAACTGGAGGATTTTCCCTGTGGACACAATTCCACAGCAGGGAAAAAGAAGGCTCTCTTCCCAACCAAGTGGGTACAGCCCGTGAGGGCGACAGAATGACAGCGAGGGTGTGGAGGCGCGGCTTCAGCCACGACGGAACCCCTCGTACACCGTGACCATCAAAGCTGATTTTCCAGGCCACCACCCCACCCCGTCACCCCGCCAACAAACCCCCTTCCTGTCAATTGGTGTAATTCGTGGACAAACCCGTCCCCACTGCCACAGCCTCCAGAAAAGCCGCGTTGTCCTCCGCGCAGCTCACAGTCACCCGCAGGTGGTTTTTCAAGCGCCGGTGCAACCCCACATCCCGGACCGCTATCTCCCTGTCCTGCAGATACGAGAACAACCCGGACGTTCCCTCCCCCGCCGAGAAAGTGAGGAAATTGGTGGCCGAGGGATGCACTGTCAATCCGGGTATCTCCCTCATTTTCAGATACATGGCAGACCGGGCGGATTTGATCTCCTTCACCTGGTTCAGGAAAATCTCTTTGTTCTCCAGAATGGTGAGCGCGAAGGCTTGGTTGAGGATGCTGGTGTGGAAGGTGGTGAGCACTTTGCGGAGGCTGTAAATGTTTTCCCCGGAAGAAATCGCGTAGCCAAAGCGCAGGCCGGCCCCGGAAAAGGCTTTGGAGAATGAGCGAACCAGGATGAGGTTCGGATGGCGCTCCAGTTCTCCGGCGAAGGTGGCTCCGGAAAACTCGAAATAGGTTTCGTCGATCAGCACCGGCTTGTCCGGCAGAGCTTCCACAATGTTTCTCAGCTGTTCGGGGGCGTAGAGGTTGCCGCTGGGATTGTTGGGATTGCACAGAATGGCCAGACGACAGTCCGGACGCGAGGCCAGCTTCAGATAGGCCTCCGTGTCGAAGCTGAAGTCCGCGTTGAGTTCCACGAACCTGATCCCCAGCCCCACCATGCCGCAAAAGGTCTTGTAGTCAAAATATGACGGCGCCAGGCTCACCGCGAAGGACGCGTCATTTTCCCGCGCGGCCAGGAAGATGTGATACAAAATGTCGTCCGCGCCGTTGCCCCAGAGCAGATTGCCCCTCTCCAATCCGAAACCCGCGTAGTCAGCCAGTTTGGAGTGCAGCTCTTCCGTAACGTCGGAAAGATAACGGTTCAGGTGAACACCCTCCATCCGCGCCAGAAACTTCTCTTTGATGGCCTGATAGGGGTCCAGGCAACTCTCGTTCAAACACATCATCCGGCGCTTCACAGGAACATTGATCAGGGACGGCACCTTATCGGCCAGATCGGCACGGAATAATCCTGGCATCACGAACTCCTTCATTGTTTTGGGCAGCCCTTCAATCTACTCCCCATATCTAATATAGCCGGGGGTGAGACGGAAACAAACCCCGGCTCCGGAGCGAGGAGAAGAGTGGCCCAGCGAATTTTCGCTGGCCCAATTTTTTGTTACCCACTATAAATGGGACGTCCTGCTGTCTGGCTGGGATTTTCCGATCAGATCCGGCAGGCCCCGCCCTTATCATACTTCCCGTTCACTTCCCCTCGACTTCCGCCTGACTTCCCGTCCGGGCAAGGGGAACTCAGGCGGAGGCGTACAAGAGGCTAATGGGCTGGGGCTAAGGGCGGAACGAGCCGGAAATGCCAGCCTGGATAAAGCATAAAGTGATTAATTTCGGTTTATTATGGCCCCGAATGATAATCCCAAAAAAATCCAGTTCGCGTTTCCCTAGCCCAACTCCCAGTGTGAGGCCCCGACCCATCGGCAAAATTCCGCTTGACAAATATTCGCCTTGGGTCAAACGTTCGAACAAGATGGCTGAAGCGGATGGCACAATTTCCCGCTTGGCCTCAAAATACGCTTTGGGAGAGGATCATGCCCAAGATAAGAATATGGCTTTGGCTGGCTTTGCTGTGCTGCACGCTGCCTTTATGGGCGGAAGGAGACCGGGATTTTGGCGACCACCAAGAGATCTGGGTTGACTCGGAGGAGAAATTTCTGGCGGCGGTGGCGCCGAACACCACCATCCATTTGCATTCACAGCTGCTTGATGCTCTCATTTTCACTGCCGAGCACTGGGACATCAATACGGAATACGCCAATTTCGCATATGTTTTCGACGGTGTTCAGCTGGTGATCCAGAACCTGCACAATTTCTCCATCATCGGCGACCCGGACGCCCGCTCGCGGATCCTGGCCCAACCGCGCTACGCGAATGTGCTCACTTTCAAGAATTGCGAGGAAATCACCCTGCTGAACCTCGACTGCGGCCACGCGGACGAGGGCTACTGCACAGGCGGTGTGTTGGCCTTTGAAAACTGCCACGGGATCCGGATCGAAAACTGCGACCTCTGGGGCTGCGGCACCGAGGGGATCACGCTCACCGAATCGTCCTGGCTGAGCTGCGCGGACACCACCATCCGGGATTGCAGCTATTCCATCCTCTCGCTCTACGACAGCTACGGCGCCGAATTCCGCAATTGCGTGATGCGCAACAACCGCGAATTCAGCCTGCTGAACGTTTACAACTGCCGGGAAGTGAGCTTCGCCAACTGCGTGATCTACGACAACAGCGCGGCTGACGACTTTGGCCACGGCTATCTGCTATACTCCAGCGCGTCCGTCATCAATTTCAGCGAATGCGCCATCTTCAACAACAACGTCAATGAACTGCTGAACACCCAGGACGGGGTCAGTTTCCAGCATTGCACCATATTTGGCAACCAGCCCCAAAGCTATGTGCCGGGCTACGATGAAGGCCGGGCGGAGGACAGCGACCCGGACGAGGAGTATTATTACGAAGAGTGGTAGGCGTTAAGCAGATCGATAGGGTGACAGAGCCATAAAGATAAGGGGTTCTCTTACAAACTGAGTGGGTACGGGTATTCCAACCAGAAATAAGCCCTGAGGGCGACAGAAAGATAGCGAGGGCGCGTAAGCCTCTCATAGCGGGACAGAACGATGATCAATGAAAATTGCCACCACCCCGCCCCCAGAATCGCACGCGTTTCGGGGGGCGGGGTGGTGGCTTGGAAAATCAGGTTTGATCTGTAAGGCTCATGTTCAATTAGAGTGGGTAAGTCCATCCATAAGGTACCCACAGCGTTGCAGAACTTTGAGCCTAAAGTAATCAAAGTCCTTGTAACCGTATGCTCTTTTCAGTAGGGTTTTGATTACGT
>JAJBAV010000045.1 GCA_020532085.1 Candidatus Cloacimonadota bacterium
GCTAACCATATCCACCAGAGTGAGTTAATTACCTCCAGGTTTCAGCATGAAGATCGGAGGGATATTGGCGTAGGGGCTGTTTGGCTAAACAACAAAATTGAGTGTCCACTATTTCAGGACTTGACACCGGAGGGGGAAAACCCGACATCAGGATGAGAGACCGCGTTCCGAGGAGCGGACAAAATTGACGAAGATTTGCTGCTCGGGAGTTAGGGAGGGCCAGGATCCCACGAGTTCCAAAGCCTGGGAAACGTTCAGGCCCTGACGGTAGAAGACGCGGTAGATCTGCTTGATGGCAGCCAGGCTCTCGCTGGAATAACCTTTGCGCAGCAGGCCCACGCTGTTCAGGCCGGCGGTTTTATAAGGATTGCCCATGCCCCGGGTGTAGGGGGCGATGTCCTTTTTTACGGCGGAAGCGCCTCCCACAAAGGCGTGGGTGCCGATGTGGACGAACTGGTGCACGGCGGTGAGTCCGCCGATGCTGGCGAAATCGCCGATCACCAGATGCCCCGCCAATTGCACGGTGTTGGCGATCACGCAGCCGGAGCCGACCTGGCAGTTGTGGGCCACGTGCACGTATTCCATCAGCAGGTTGTCGTCACCCACGCGGGTAAGTTCCTCAGGGTTGTTGCTGCGGTTGATGGTTACGAACTCGCGGATCACATTGCGGTGGCCGATGCTGAGGCCGGTCATGTCCCCGCTGTATTTGAGGTCCTGGGGGTCGGTGCCGATCACGGCGTAGGGAAAGATCTGATTTTCGTCTCCGATCCGCGCCTGGCCCATCACGATCACGTGGGAGTGAAGTATGTTGCCACGGCCCAAGATCGCTTCCGGCCCGATCTGGCAATGAGGCCCGATCTCGCAGTCCGCGCCGATCTCGGCTCCGGGGTGGATGATGGCCGTGGGGTGGATGGAGCTCATGACCCTTTTTTCTGCAGCAGGGCCAAAAAATCCCCTTCGGCCACTTTCTCGTCGCCCACGTAGGCGTCGCCGTGCATCTTGGAGAGGCTGCGTTTGAGGGAGATGACTTTCAGCTCGTAGCGCAGGGTGTCGCCGGGCAGCACCGGTCTGCGGAACTTCACATTGTCGATGGAGGCGAAATAAGCCACCCACTGGGAGGGATCGTCCATCTGGCGCAGCAGGATGATGCCGCCGGTCTGGGCCATGCCCTCCACGATCAGCACCCCGGGCATGATGGGATGGCCGGGAAAATGGCCCTGGAAGAAGGGTTCGTTGATGGTCACGTTTTTGATGCCGGTGATGGCTTCGCCGGGTTTGAGGTCGATGATCCTGTCCACCAGAAGGAAGGGATAGCGGTGGGGGATGATGCTCATGATGGCATTGACGTCGAAGACCAAGTCCTTGCTGTGATCCTTTTGATATTTCTTTTTCAAATCTTGTTTCAGCTGGATCTGGCGGAGTTTTTTCACCAGCTCCACATTGGTTTTATGTCCGCTGCGGGCGGCCAGGATGTGGCCGCGGATGGGCATGCCCAGCAGGGCCATGTCGCCGATCAGGTCCACCACTTTATGGCGCACAAACTCGTTCTGATACCGCAGCGGATGGCTGTTCAGGATTCCCGCGGGCGAAACCGTGATGGGCACGTGATAGGCAAAAACCTCGCGCAGATGCTCCAGTTCAGCGGCGCTCATGTCCGGCTCCGCGATCACCAGCGCGTTGTCCAGCGATCCACCTTTGATCAGGCCCTGTTCCTTGAGCTGGAGGATCTCGTTGATGAAGCAGAAGGTGCGCGCCCCGGCAAAATCCCGCTCGAAGTGCCTGAGGTTTGGCAGAAAAGTGTATTGGGTATTCAGATGCGGGTGCTTGTAGTCGATCATGAAGGTAACCTTCAGCTCGTTGGAAGGCACCACCACCACGTCCACATTCTCTTCCGGACAGGAATAGCTGATCGCCTCGTCAAATTCGAAATAGACGCGTTCCGAATCCTGTTCTTCGTAGCCGGCCTCTTTCAGCAAGGTCACGAAAACCAGGGGGGAACCGTCACCCACCGGCACTTCCGGGCCGTCTATCTCGATGCGGATGTTGTCGATCATGAGGCCTTTGATGGCCGCCAGAACATGCTCGATGGTGCCAACGGTCACGCCGTTCAGGCCGATCGTGGTGCCCCGCGAAATATCCACCACGTGGTCGATGTCCGCCGGGATCTCCGGTTTGGCGGGCAGATCGGTGCGGATGAAGACGATGCCCTCATCCTTGCCGGCCGGCTGGAAGCGGATGGTGGAGATCTCTCCGGAATGCAGGCCGATGCCGGAGTACGTTACTTCCGATCTGATCGTGTGCTTGAATTCTGCCATGGCTCAGTCCTCATCATTTTTTATCTGTTTTCGGTAGTGCCCGTAGATCTCGGGCAATTTTCTTTGAAGGGCCAGAATGCGTTTGTAGATATTGGCATCGATGGCTGGCGTGCCCCAATACAGACCGTCGGCGGGAAGGTCGTGGGTAACGCCGCCCTGGGCGCCAACCATGGCGCGGTCGCCAATGCTCAGATGCCCGGCGGAGCCGGATTTGCCGGCCATGTAAACGTGATCGCCCAGCACCGTGCTGCCGGCCAGGCCCACCTGCGCGCAGAGAATGCAGTGTTTGCCGATCCGGCAATTGTGGCCGATCTGCACCAGGTTGTCGATCTTTGTTCCCTCGCCGATGCTGGTGGGGCCAAGGGTTCCCCTGTCCACGGCGGTATTGGCGCCTATCTCCACCCTGTCACCGATCACCACGTTGCCCACCTGGGGAATCTTTTGCTGAACTCCATCCTCCAGAACGAAGCCAAACCCGTCCGCCCCGATCACCGCTCCGCTGTGAATGATGCAATCGGCCCCGATCACGCTGCGGGGGTAGAGCGTAACCCGGGGATAGAGCCAGGTATTTTGGCCAACGGTGGTTTGGGGTCCGATCGCGCAGTGCGCTTCGATAACCGCTCCGGTGCCGATCCGGCAGTTTGGGCCGAGCACGCAAAACGCGCCGATATGGGCATCAGCCCCGATCTCAGCTCCGGGGCAGACCACCGCAGTGGGATGAATGCCCGGGGGCGGTTTTTCCGCGGAACTTTCCAGCCACCAGCTCAGCAGCTTCAGCATGGCCAAACCCGGCCTGGGGTGCAGCAGCAGATTCCGGCCTGGAAGTTGCGGCGCCTGGTCCGGCGCGCAGATGATCAGGCCGGCCTGGGAGTCCCGCACGGTTTGAAAAAAGCGGGGCTGCTCACAGTAAACAACACTATCCGCCGCCGCTTCAGCGGGATCGGCCACGCTGGCGGCCTGCAGCTTGTCAGAGCCCCTGTATTCGCCTCCGCAGATTGCCTGGATCTCTGCTCCGGAAAGGGCGGAAGCGAATTTCCTCATGGTTTGAATTCGGGGAAATCTTCTTGTTTTGGTTCTTCGGTCTTGAAAGGATCCTCGGGCTCGACCTCGTTTTGCAGCAGGCCTCCGTCAGTGGGTGCCAGAGTGTCTTTGTTCAGCTCCAGCAGGATCTGTTCCGTGAGGTCCAGCGCCGGCAGGGCGTAGAGCACCATGCCCATGCTCACGTCGAAGATCATGGTGTATTTCTCGTCTTCGGCGGTTTTCATGATCAGGTTGTGGATCTTCAGGGTAAGGGGGTCGATCAGTTCGCGGTAACGCTGTTCAGCCTTTCCGCCTTCGCCGAAGTATTCTTCCAGCAGGCGTCCGGCCTCGGCTTTTTTCGCGTCTATCCTGGTCTGGGCGTCGCGTTTGGCAGCTTCGGTCTTGGTGAGCTTGTCGATCTCGAAGTTGCGTTCCATCTGCTTGATCTCATCGTCAAGCTGCTTGACCTGGTTGGTCCAGTTCTGCTTGTCCAGGTTAAAGAGGCGCGAGATCTCCGCCGCTTCGTTGCTTTCCAGCAGCAGGCGGTCGGTGTTCACATAGCCCAGTTTGATCTCGGCCGCAAAACCGAGCGAGACCAGCCCAAGGCTGATCAGCAATATCAGGGTTTTCTTCATTTTATCTCCAAAATGTCTTTAAATTCATTCCCCGGGGGAAAAGGCCACGTCGAGGAACTTGACGGCACGCACGTCGTCCACCCTGCGCACCGGCGTGGTGAGCGGGGCATCATGAAGTAATTCCGGGTTCTCGCGGCATTCCTGCGCTATTTCCAGCATCGCGGCAGCGAAGGCGTCCAGGGATTCCTTGCTCTCGGTCTCCGTGGGCTCGATCATCATGGCCTCGGGCACGATCAGCGGGAAATACACCGTGGGGGCGTGAAAACCTTTGTCCAGCAGTCTTTTGGCAATGTCCAGAGTGCTCACTCCAAACTCCTTTTTCTGCCAGAGAGAATCCGCCACGAACTCGTGCATGCAGGGTTCCGTGTGTTGGATGTGATAGTGGTCTTTCAGCAGGGCCATCAGGTAGTTGGCGTTGATCACGGCGTTTTCTGCCACCCGTTTCAGGCCTTCCGCGCCCAGCATTTTGATGTAGATGTAGGCGCGCAGCAGCACGGCGAAATTGCCATAACAGGTGTGCACCTTGCCGATGGAGGTTGCGGTGTGGCTGTAGTCCAGGAAATAGCCGTCGTCATTTTTACCGATCAGCGGCACGGGAAGGTAAGGCGCCAGTTTTTCCACCACGCCCACGGGCCCGCTGCCCGGTCCGCCGCCGCCGTGTGGCGTGGCGAAAGTCTTGTGCAGATTGAAGTGCATCACGTCGAAGCCGATCTTGCCCGGCTGCACGATGCCCAGCAGCGCGTTGAGGTTCGCGCCGTCCATGTAGATGAGGCCGTCCACGCCGTGGATGATGGCGGCGATCTCTTCGATCTGGTCTTCGAACAGGCCCAGGGTGTTGGGATTGGTGAGCATGAAACCGGCTATGCTGTCGTCCACGATGCTTTTCAGATGCTCCAGGTCGCAGCGTCCGCGGGCGTCGGATTTCAGTTCCACCACGTCGTAACCCACCAGGGAACAGGTGGCTGGGTTGGTGCCGTGCGCGGAATCCGGGATGATGATCCTGGTCTTGTGGTGGTTTCCCTTGGCCTGGTGGTAGGCTGCGATCACCTTGATGCCGGTGAATTCGCCCTGGGCCCCGGCCACCGGTTGCAGCGTCACCTGGTGCATGCCGGAGATCTCGGCCAGATCTTTCTGAAGCTCGTACAGGATCTCCAGCGAGCCTTGCAGCGTGGATTGGGGTTGGCAGGGATGGATGTTGTTGAAGCAGGAATGGCGTACCAGGGCTTCGTGGACCTTGGGGTTGTATTTCATGGTGCAGCTGCCCAGCGGATAGAGGCCTTTTTCGATGAAATGGTTGCGGTGCGAAAGCTTGATGTAGTGGCGCATTACGTCCATTTCGCTTACCTGGGGCAGGCGGGGCGCCGATTCGCGCAGATATTCGGGGGCGATGAGCTCCCGCACTTCCGTGTTCAGTTCGCGCCGCGGCAGGGTAACCCCGCGGCGGCCGGCAACGCTGTGTTCAAATATGGTCTTACTCATAATTCAGCTCCCGCAGGGTCTCGATGTAGTCGTCGATCTCGGCCAGCGTTTTCTTTTCCGTAACGGCGATCAGCAGCCGGTGATCGCTTTGGCTGAAGGTGGCCAGGTCCACCCCGGCATAGATGCCGTGGTTCAGCAGATCGGCGATCACCTGCCTCGCTGGCACGGGGCAGTTCACCGCGAATTCCTTGAAGAAGGGAACTTCAGGCCAAACGAGGGAGAATCCCGGCACGGAGGCGATCTTTTGGGCCATGTAGTGGGCCAGTTGGGTGGATTGGGTGGCAACTTCAGCCAGCCCGTCGCTTCCCAGCAGGCTCAGGTAAACCGTTGCCGCCAGGGTGCAGAGCGATTGGTTGGAGCAGATGTTCGAAGTGGCCTTGGCGCGGCGGATGTGCTGTTCGCGGGCCTGGAGGGTGAGGGCGTAAGCCCGCTTTCCGTCTTTATCCAGGGTTCCGCCCACGATCCGGCCCGGCATGGCGCGGGCCATGTCCAGCCTGGTGGCGAAAAATCCGAACAGCGGTCCGCCCATATACATGCTGTTGCCCAGGGCCTGGCCTTCACCCACCACGATATCGGCGCCACAGGCGGCCGGGGCTTTCAGGATGGACAGCGAGATGGGGTCCGCGGCCACGATCAGCAGTGTTTTGGGATTGCTGTGGACCACTTTTTCCAGTTGGCTCAGCGGCTCGATGTTGCCCCAGAAATTTGGGGTCTGGATCACCACGCTGCCCACGCTGGCGTCCATTTTGGCCGTCAGATCGTCCAGATCGGTGATGCCGGCATTGGCTTCGCAGCTTATCAGCTCCACTCCGATCCCCTCTGTATAGGCTTTGATCACCTTCACATACTCGGGATGCAGGCTGGCGGGCAGGATGGCTTTTTTGAGGCCGTTCCTGCGCACCGCCATCAGGATGGCTTCCGCCGCCGCCGAGGCCCCGTCGTACATCGAGGCGTTGGCTATTTCCATGCCGGTGAGCTCGCAGATCATCGTCTGATATTCATAAATGAACTGCAGCGTTCCCTGGCTTACTTCGGCCTGGTAGGGCGTGTAGGCGGTGAAGAATTCCGGGCGGGACACAATGGTATCCACCGCGGCGGGGATGAAATGGTCGTAAACGCCGGCTCCCAAAAAGGAACTGGCCTTCTGCACGCAAACGTTTCCGCAGGTGCGTTCCTGGATGCGTCTGCTCATCTCGAGTTCCGAAAGCGGGGCTTCCAGCTCCAGCAGTCCTTGCAGGCGCAATTTCCTGGGGATCGCGGCGATAAGTTCATCAAAAGAACCCACCCCGATCCGCGAGAGCATCTGGCGCCGTTCCGCGTCAGTATTGGAAATATAGGGCATTATCTCTCCATTGCTGTCTGAAATTATGTTTTTTTCTATTATTTTGGACTGGCTGTTTGTGTCAATCGCAAAATTGCAGGCGCCTGGATGAGGGGCAGAGCGCAGGATCGGCTTGGGAAAATCTTCCGCAAGCCCCCGCCCACTTAAAGCGCCCGATCCGGCCTCAATCTCGCCTCCCGCCAGATGCCCGCCTGAGATGCGGGGATCATGGGAGGGACGGGCGGCAGGCCGGTCCTGGGGGATTGGGCCCGGATAAAGAGAAAGGCGGGTTTTTCACTCCCGCCTTGAGAAAGGTTGCCGGAGGCCTCAAACCATTTTAATGGCCTGCTTGGGGCATTTGCTCACGCAGATCTCGCAGCCCACGCATTTCTCTTTGTCGATCTTGTGCACCTGTTTCACTTCTCCGCTGATGGCTTGGACGGGGCAGCTTTTCGCGCAGATGGTGCAGCCGATGCAGAGTTCATCCGTGATCTCGGCTTTTTTGCGAGCTCCGCAGATCAGGTCCAGGATCGCGCCGGTGGGGCAGGCGGTGGCGCAGATGCCACAGTTGATGCATTTCGCATAGTCGATGCGGGCAAGGTTGTTTTCGATGGTGATGGCCTGGACCGGGCATTTGCGGCCGCAGATACCGCAGCCGATGCAGGGTTTCTCGTTGCCGCAGGATTGTTTGGCCAGGGGACCTTTGTCTTGGGAAGAGCATTTAACGTGAACGTCGTTTTTAAGCGGCACCAATTCTATCAGTTTGCGCGGGCAGGCTTTCACGCAGGCGCCGCAGGCGGTGCATTTGTCCGCGTCGATCACGCGCATCCCGCAGGCGTCAACGCTGATGGCGCCGAACTTGCAGGCCTTCATGCAGTCGTTGAAGCCAATGCAGCCCCAGGCACAAAGGTTGGGGCCACCGGCAACGTTCACCGCGGAAAGGCAGGATTCGATGCCTTGGTAGGCATATTTCCACTTCGTGTTGTTGTAGCCGCCCGAACTGCAGTGGATCACGGCGACCTTTTTCTCCATGGAACCGGCCTCCGTGCCCATGATCCGGGCGATGGCGGCAGCGGCTTCAGGTCCGCCGGGTGCGCAGAGATTCACTTCCGCGCCGGAGTTGACGATGGAGTCTGCGTAGCCCGCGCAGCCGGCTTTGCCGCAGGCTCCGCAGTTGGCGCCGGGCAGCGCGGCGGTGATCTGTTCCACCCGGGGGTCGATCTTCACGGCAAAGACCTTGGCGGCGAAAGCGAGGATGAGCCCGAAGACAAGCCCCATGGCGCCTAAAATGATCACCGGGGTCCCGATCTGGGAGAGCAGCGAAGCGGCGAGGGTGATAACGGCAATTTGTTCCATATTTTGTCTCCTCAGATCTTCAGGCCCATGAAGCCGTAAAAGGCCAGGGCCATGATCCCGGCGAGGATCAGTCCGCTGGCAAAACCGTGCATGCTTTTGGGCATGTCCACCAGCTCCAGGCGTTGGCGGATGCCGGCCATGGCCAGCAGCACAAAGGTGAAGCCCACGCCGGAGAAGAAGCCGTTCAGGATGGCGAGGCCAAAGTTGTAGGTGCTGCCGTCGGCCAGGGGGGTGATGTTCAGGATGGCCACGCCCAGCACGGCGCAGTTGGTCGTGATCAGCGGCAGATAGACACCCAGCGACTTGTAGAGGGCGGGGGCGTTTTTCTGGATCACCATTTCCACGAACTGCACCAGCGCGGCGATGGTGAGGATGAAGGCCAGGGTGCGCAGGTACTCCAGGTTATAGGGCACCAGCAGATAGCTGTTGATCAGGTAGGTGATCGCTGAGGCCAGGGTCATCACGAAGATCACGGCCATGCCCATGCCAAAGGCGGAATCCATTTTTTTGGACACGCCCAGGTAGGGACAGAGGCCCAAAAAGCGCGACAGCACGAAGTTCTGAACGAAGATGGCGCTGATGGCGATCACGAAGATTTGTCCCAGAGTGCTCATTGTTTCCTCTCCTTCAGCAGGTTCATCAGGGCCATCAGTAGGCCCAGGGTGATAAAGGCGCCGGGGGCGAGAATGGCCATCAGCATGGGATTGTAGCTCTGGGGCAGAACTTTGATCCCGGCCCAGGTGCCGTTGCCCAGGATCTCACGGAAAGTGGCCACCACCACCAAAGCCAGGGTGAAGCCCAGGCCCATGCCGATGCCGTCGGCCAGGGAATTGAGCATGTTGTTTTTGCTGGCAAAGGCTTCGGCGCGGCCCAGGATGATGCAGTTCACCACGATCAGCGGGATGAACAGGCCCAAGGACTTGTGCAGGTCCGGAACGAAGGCCGCCATCGCCATGTCCACGATCGATACAAATGAAGCTATCACCACCACATAGACCGGAATGCGGATCTTGTCCGGCGTCACACCCTTGATCAGGGAGATGATGATATTGGAGCAGACCAGCACAAAGGTGGCCGCGGCGCCCATCCCGATGGCGTTGTTCACGGAGGTGGAGACCGCCAGGGTGGGGCACATGCCCAGCACGATCACAAAGATCGGGTTTTCCTTGATGATGCCTTTGGTGAGTTCTTTCATGAAGCTCATGGTTGTGCCTCCAATTGCCGGGATTCGATGTCTTTGCGCACCAGGGCGATCTGTTCCTGCAGCGAGTTGGCGATGGCGCGCGAAGTGATGGTGGCACCGGTGAGGGCTTTGATCGGCCCGCCGTCTTTGTCCACCAGCACCTGGTCGGCGGCCAGGCCCTTGAATTGGTCCGTGAAAGAGCTCTGGGTGCAGTTCGCGCCGAGGCCGGGAGTCTCTGCCTGTTCGATCACCTTGATGGCAATGAGTTTGAAATCCGCTCCGATGGCGGCCATGGTCTTCACGTTGCTGGAATACCCGGTTTTGGCCGCGGTGAAGGTGTAGCCCCTGATCTCGCCGGTCTTGGCGTCTTTGGCCACGAAATAGCTGAGGGAATCATCTCCGGCCTTGAAACCAAGCGCTTCAAAGGTCGCGCCGGCGATCAGGGAACTCCGGGCTTCCTCGGCTTCCTTGATCTTCAGCGCGTCGATCTTGGGCTTGGTAACGGAATTCACATAGGCCAGCAGCGCGGTGGCCACCACGCAGAACGCCAGCAGGATGAGGCCGAGCCTGAGAAACAGCTTCATTTCTTCAACCTCCCGAAAGCTTTGGGCCGGGTGAGCATGTCGATCAGGGGGGTCATCACATTCATGAATAGAATGGAGTAGGAAACCCCTTCCGGATAGCCACCCACCAGGCGGATTATCACTGTGAGCACGCCGCAGCCGATGGCATAGACCACGCGGCCGTTTTTGGTGATGGGGCTGGTGGTGTAGTCCGTGGCCATGAAAAAAGCGCCCAGCATCAGTCCGCCGGCGAAGAGGTGAAAGATGGGCAGAGTGAGCGAATAGCCGGTGCCGGGAAGGCTGCCGAACAGGAAGGTGAGCACAAACACCGTCAGCAGATAGAAGAAGGGGATGCGCCATTCAATGATCCGGCGCCAGAGCAGGTAAACCGCTCCCAGCAGCAGCGCGAAGACGGATACTTCGCCGATGCAGCCGCCGATCTGGCCCCAAAACAGGTTTTTCAGGGTGCCGAGGTCGATCATGCCGTTGAAGATCTTGTTGCCAATGTCCAGGCTGGCGTCCTTGGTGGCGGCGAGGGTGTTCACGAACGAACTGTCCCGCAGGGTGTGGGCCACGTTCAGAGGTGTGGCGCCGGTAACCAGGTCGTAAGCTTTGCTGGAAACGGCCTGGAGGTTCGAATCGATGATGCGGGGGTCGATGCCGCTCATGGAGATGGACGTTCCTGGCTGTTTCCAGGTTTGGATGCCGGTCATCAGCGCGGGCCAGGAGGCCAGCAAAAAGGCGCGTCCCAGCAGGGCCGGGTTCACGGGGTTGTTGCCCAGTCCGCCGAAAACCTGTTTGCCGATGGCGATGGCGAAGATGGCTCCCACCACCGGCAGCCACCAGGGTGAAGAGGGGGAAATGTTGAAGGTCAGCAGCATGCCGGTGAGCACGGCCGAGCCGTCCGAAACACGGATGGGAACTTTGCGCAGCCACTGGATCAGGGCTTCGGTGCCCACTGCGGCCAGCACTCCCAGCAGGGTGAGCCAGAGAGAGTTCAAACCCCAATAGTAAACCGCGAAACCCAGCGCTGGCAGCAAGGCCAGCACCACGTTCCACATCACGTTGGGGATGCTGGTGCGGTCGTGCAGATGCGGCGCGGGTGAAACTGTGAATCTGTCTTTCATGGCGATACCTCTATTTCTTGCCGCGCAGGGCTTCCGCGTGCCGGATCTTGCCGGTGTCGATCCACTGCACCAGGCGGATATGCGCGGGGCAGACGTAGGCGCAGCTTCCGCATTTCATGCAGTCTTCCAGGCCCGCCTTGAGCGCGATGTCCATCGCCCCGGCTTTCACCGCCTGGGCGATCGAGCTGGGCAGCAGGTTCATGGGGCAAACGTCCACGCAGCGCGCGCAGCGGAGGCAATTGCGTTCTTCCAGCGTTTTGCTTTCTTTTTCATTCATCAGCACCAGTCCGGAGCTGCCTTTGGCCATCGGTGCCGCCAGCGAGGGCAGCGCGAAACCCATCATGGGGCCGCCGGAGATGATCTTGCCGGGATCCTCGGTCACGCCGCCACAGAATTCCACCAGTTCGGTAAAAGGCGTTCCGATCCGGGCTTTGAGGTTTTTGGGATGCGCCACCACACTTCCGGTAACGGATATGATCCGCTCCACCAAAGGTTTTTTGTAGCGTACGGCCTCGTAGATGGCAAAGGCGGTGGCCACGTTTTGCACCACCACTCCCACGGCCATGGGCAGGCCGCCGGAAGGGACTTTTCGGCGCGTGGCGGCATAGATCAGCTGTTTTTCCGCGCCCTGGGGATACTGCAGTTTAAGCGGCACCACCCGGAACTGGCTTTCGGAGGCCAGGATCTTTTTCATGGCGGCGATGTCGTCCGGTTTGTTAGCTTCGATGCCGATGATGCCTTGTTTGGCTCCGAGCACCTTCATCAGTATCTTCAGGCCGTTCACCACTTCCTGGGTTTTTTCCAGCATCAGCCGATCGTCGGCAGTGAGATAGGGTTCGCACTCCACGCCGTTCAGGATCACGGTGTCGATGGGTTTGTCCGCCGGAGGCGAGAGTTTCACGAAAGTGGGGAAGCCCGCGCCGCCCATGCCGCAGATCCCGGCTTCGCCGATGCGGTTTTTCAGCTCTTCCGCGGAGAGGTCCAGGAAATTGGGATCATCGCCCAGCTCGATCCAGCTGTCGTTCCCGTCGCCGGTGATCTCGATGGCCAGGGCTGAAGCTCCCGCGGGATGCGGGAAAACATCGATCTTGGTAACTTTGCCGCTGATCGAGGCGTGCTGGGGTATGGAAACAAAACCTCCGGCATCGGCGATCTTCTGCCCGGCCTTCACTTCGTCGCCCACCTTGACGATCGGCACGGAGGGCGCGCCGATGTGCTGGGACATGGGGATCACCACCCGCTGGGGCAGGGGCATCACCTCGATCGGGGCGGAGGCGGAAAAATGCTTGTGATCGTGGGGATGAACTCCCCCGGGAAAGGTTTTTAACCTCATTGACGCTCCCATAATAGCTCTGATCGAGCCAAAACATTTTTGCGTTCCACAAATTGCGAACAAGGTATTTAGGCAAGGATTTTTTTGCCGGGGGGCTTCTTTTACCGATCCATGCTGCGGTTTGGCTCAGCTGGCAACCAGATCCAGCAAGGGCAAAAGTCTCAGCCAGTGACAGCCTGTCCCTTTCATGCTCGACCCGCATTCAACCCTGCGGGAATTGCGGGATGCTGGCTAAATCATCCTGGGTGACCAATATTCATGATTAAAGCAGAAATGACTTGACAATATTCCCTGAGCGCGGTCTTTATCAAAATCAATAATCCATGAGAGGAGAAAGATGAAAAAAGCACTGTTTGCCTTGTTCTTGATTGTCGCTTTGGCGGGGCTTGCGGCCCTCGATATTACTTCAACCGAGATCGGCGGGAACTGGGATCTCTCCACCACCTGGATCGGTGGCCAGGTCCCGGGTTCATCAGACAACGTAACCATCCAGGGCCCCGTCCTGACGGGGTATGTAAGCTGCGCCAGCCTAAATGTGACTGACCGCGGGTCGCTGCTGAACAAACCCAGCCAGAGTGGACAGGTGTATGTTTCCGGCTTGTGTGCAAACAATGGGACCATGGCCAAGAACACCACCGGCAACTTCAATGTGGTGATAGCCTCCCAGATGCACAATGCCGGGGTGTTCACGCCGACCGAATTGGCACTGCAGGGCGGGGCGATCCATTACCTCAGCGGCACCAGCCCCTATGGCCCGGCCAGCTTGACAGACTACTATGCCGGCTCTCCCGTGCACCTCAGTTCCGGCGTCGATTTCGAAAACACGAACATCAACCTCCAGGGAGCCCAACTGTATCTAAACGGTAACAACCTTGGCGTTTACGGAGGCAGACTTTATCAGACGGTGGTTCAGTGCGGAACCACCAGCAGCCTGACCATGGGCAACAACGCCTATCTGGAATACGTGACTTTTTCCGGCGGTAACCTCGCATTTTACGGGGAAGTTCAGATCTATATCAATGTGACCTTCACCAGCGTTTGATTGATCAATAATTATTCTGTGCTAACCAATCGCTCGGGGGTCACTATCACCCAGAACCTGACCAACGGCATACAGACGCTGTACAATTACGGCACCATCGGAAACTCCCCAGGAGGGGGCACGCTGACCCTCAATTACTATGGGGTTTACCTGTACAATTATGGTACCCTAAGCAATTACCGCTTTGCCTGGAGCCGGACCGGCACCTGCTACATCTATCACGATACCAGCGCTGCCCCCATCAGCTGCGGAACCTTTGCTTCCACTGTAACCTCAGCAGCTTACCAGTTGCTTTCCGACCTGGCCTTCAGCGATTGCAGCATCGATCTGAACAGCAGGTCCGTGCTCATGAACAACGGCGCTGAGAACTATGATGTGAGCAGCGTGAACAGCTCTTCAAGCAAGCTCTTGCAACGGATTGTCTTTTCGGGTAACCCGGCCAGCGTGCTAACTGTGAACAATGCCAGACTCAACACCGTCACCTGCACCGCCAGCACGGTTACCCAAGGCACGGTGTTACTCTCCAGCTCAAACTCGTTTGCCAACCTCACCAACCACGGTATTCTGAGAAACGACACCACCAGCACTTTGAACCTGCCGGTTTCAGGAACCCTGGTCAACAACTCCGGGGCCACCATCACCAACGGTGCCGGTCCGCTCATCATAACCCTGGCTGGAAGCCTCTTCAACTACGGGACCATCAACCACAACCAGCTGATTATGAACAACTCCGCCCAAGTGGACCTCTTCCATTCCTCAGCCACCCCGATCAGCTGCGCGTTCTTTCTCTCCAGCGGCAGCGGGGGTTACAGGCTGCGTTCGGACCTTGATTTCCAAAACTGCAGTGTGGATTTCAACCTGAAAACCGTCCAAATGCATGATGACAGCGGAGATTACGGGATCAGCGTGGCCGGTGCCAGCCGTTATCTGCAGGACGCCATCCTGGACGGCGGGGCCCAGAGCTTCATCAGCCTGGATGGCGGCGCTTACATGACCAATGTCGAGGCGGACCAGCTTTACTTCTTCGACGATGTCCTCATCAAATCCGGAGTTGAGATCGGCAGCCTGATCAACTACGCGGACCTGAGCATCTTCGATGATGCCCAGTATCAACTGCTGATCAGCACCAGGCTGGAAAACCACGGCACCATCAGCGACGGCGTCAATTACGACCTGATGGTCTATCTATCCGGCGATCTTCACAACGAAGGTTCCATCACCAACAGACAGCTGAACCTGACCGGGGATGGCGTAAACAACGTTTCCCAGAGCGGATCATCGACCAATTTCGCTTGTTTCTTTTTCCAGGTGAGCAAAACCGGAGGTCATATCCAACTGCTTTCGGACCTCAGTTTCCTCAATTCCAATGTATTGTTCAACGCTGCCAGCCTGGTGATGCATGATGCCAACGGCAGTTACAGCATCACGATGTCCGGGGGCTATTTCAAAAACGCCCTCATCGACGGTACCCAGGGCTGCAGCTTGATCCTTTCCAACAATGCCTGGATCCAGGACATCAGCGCCGATCAAATTGGCTTTGCTGGCACTGTGATAGCGGCAAACGGCGTATCGATCGGAAATCTGATCAATACCGGAAACCTCCGGGACTATTACGGAGCATACACCCTGAGCGTTTCCCAATCCCTGGAAAACTACGGCACGATCCATGACAGCGGGACCGGGACCCTGGCCCTGAGCCTTTCCGGAGACCTTCACAACCATGGCACCATCGCAAATGCCTCCATCCAAATCACCGGCGCGTCAACGCATGAGCTACTCCAGGGACCCACAGCCCAAGCCATTTCCTGCGATACCTTCACGGTGGACCACGCCTCCGGAGATTTGCAGCTGCTTTCGGACCTCTCCTTCCAAAATTGTTCCGTGAATCTGAACGGCAAGATTCTGCGGATGCATGACGGCCGGGCCATCCACAACCTGAATCTGAACAACAGCCTGCTTTACGGGGCGGTTTTGGCCACCCAGGGTTTCAGCACCCTGAACTTTGACAATAACTCCGGTCTCGGCAGCGTTACGGGGCAGGACATCATCATCAACGGCACCGCCACCATCGTTAGCGGCTGCACTTTTGAAAACCTCACCGTGGCCAGCGGCAGCGTTGTGCAGTCCGGAGTCAACATAGTAAACCTCTACTGCAACGGCGACCTGGTAAACCACGGCAGCATCCAGGATAATCCCTCTTCATACACAGATCTCTATCTTGGCTGCCGCGGCAACCTCTACAATTACGGCAGCATGACCAACCACAGCATCCACATCACCAACACGGCCCTGCGGGACCAGTATATGCTGATGAACGGAACCATCTCCAATCCCGGCGGACTGGTGCTGGAATCGAACATCGGCACATCCGACTGGTACAAAAGCGGGGTGCTCCAATATGAGGGATACGAAAACATAACTGTCTTTTCAACCGTATTATGCGTCTGGAAACCCGTCAGCACCCTGGGAGAAGGCCGGCGCATCATTGTCAGCAGCGGAGCGCCTGTTTCAGCCCCCTTGGGAGCCGAGGTGATCAGAGAGCCGGGGATGAACTGGCTGCGCTGGAACGAAGTGTCCAACGCCCTCTATTATAATGTTTACGTGTCTGAGGACCCGGAAGCTGAATTTGAACTGCTCTACGGATACATCTTCGATTATGCTCCCGGCGACGGAGATGTCTGGCTGGGGATCATCATGGACACTCCCGCCAAATTCTTCAAGGTGACTGCACAGAACTGAGCCTTTAAGCCATTCGATACAACCTGGCTGTTCTTCAGGGGCTGGGAGCGATCCCGGCCCCTGTTTTTTGGTCTGTCTCATTACAAAAATCCAGAAAATCCACGTTCGGCTCCCAGTATCAATACGGTATAAATACGGAATCAATACGGATGAAATCCGTATTGATTCCGTATTTATACCGTATTGATACTTGGGGCGAAGCAGTCATTCCGCTTTTAAGGCATCCCCCCAAAAAAGTGAGTGTCAGGAATTGCAGTAGTCCCTATAACAAGAGAGTATGGCATTATTTTGTCCACCGATTTGTGATTTCCGGAGCCATTTGGCCATTTGTCCTCAAAGT
>JAJBAV010000046.1 GCA_020532085.1 Candidatus Cloacimonadota bacterium
GTCGTGAGGCTTAGCCGCTAACCTCAAACCCTTTTAGGTTTGAACGCTTTAATGCAGATGTACAGCAGTTAGCTTTTAGCAGTTAGCCCTTAGCTAAAAGCCAATAGCTAAAAGCTAATAGCTAAAAAACTACTTTCAGCAGATAAAATATTGCCAAGCTTAATCCGGTGGCAATGGCGGAGATGCCACACCCGTTCCCATCCCGAACACGGAAGTTAAGATCTCCAGCGCCGATGGTACTGCAGGGGAGTCTCTGTGGGAGAGTAGGACGCCGCCGGATTATCTTTATAAAGCCCCGATCATGGAAACATGGTCGGGGCTTTTTTTGTTGGTGGGGTTAAACCCAATTCTTTCAGGATATTGTTTGTGTTAGCATCCCGTATAAAGTATAAAAGCAGTCAGTAATATTAACTTTTGAAATAACAACCAGAATATTGAAATAATGATGCATGGAGTCTCGTCAAATTGTCATTGCTGGCAGAGTGTCAAGGCTCGTTGTGGCCGGAAGCCTATTTTTGTTCCGGCCGTGCCGATTATGCAAAAACCTAACCGGACACTACTGTGAATAAGTATGACTATTCGCCGGATCTTCAGACGGAGGCGGGCAAGACCGTGCCCATGCAGACGGAGTTGCTGTGTAAGGAGTTGTTGGCGTAGGATAAAGTTTTAATGCCCACCTTCCGGGGTTGCAAATATAATAAGCAAAACAAAAAATGAATAAAGATTGTTAGCTCTTGATGGCTAATCCCAAAAGTCGAGTGCACAGCAGTCAATTTAAGTATATTGTAATGCACTTTCAGCGCTGACAAATAATTAATTTGTCTTCTTTTCAGATTTTTTCACGACTCTATTGATAATTTTTGTAAAAGTGTTTATTGAATAATAAAAATTTAACTGACGTCGTTAGGAGGCAACATGTTTCATTGTTTTGCGTCCCCACGGAGAGTTTTTTCTCTAGGCACGCTACTATGCTTGACAGCTTTTGTTGGACTTGGATATGCAGCCCTTACGGATCTCGAAGGAACACAGGGGCACGCACCTAGGGACGGCCTTTCTGCCTTAGAAGGTAATGTCGGGCATGCCGGAACCACTCCTCCTGATGACGGAATTGTCTGCAAACCCGGAGGGCTGTGTCTGGAAGCTGCCACGCAGCTGCCGCTGCGTATTTTGCCCCGCCCTTTTTCCTCCATGTATCGTGATGCAGCGGTGAGTGAAGACGGAATTGTCCTCGCTAATGTTCCGGCTTTCCGGCCACTTTATGTATTTGAGCGTCAAAACCTAGATCTAAGCCTGGCCTCTGACCCGCACGGTTGGTACAGGATCGGCCGCTCCAAGACTGAACCCGAGGGCTGGATGCAGGCCAAGGACGTACTTGAGTGGCGGCAGTCTCTGTTAGTCTCCTACACACATCCCGGTAATCCTCTCGAAGGGCGCAGCCCCGTGCTCATGTTTAATGACCGCACTGCCCTGGAAACCGTGCTCGATGACATGGACATGGCCGGCAAGGCCAAGGGCATCTATGAGGCCATAAACGCAGGAAACATACCTGACACCGTGGTCAGCATGGAGCCCCAGCGTTTTGTAGATATCACCCGCAATTTTTATGTCCTGCCCATCCTGCAGTGGTCCCAGACCAGGATCGGCGGTGATGATGTGCGCCTTTTGCAACTGGCTGCTGCCGTGCCGAACAGTCGCGGGGCTGACACCCTCTCAAGTCCCGATTATCTGGAACAGGCTCAGGTAGGCCGCTCAGCGGGCGGAACCACCATGCGTGACGTGAAAACCGATGTTGTTTTCGTCATCGACACCACCCGCAGCATGCAGCCCTTCATCGACATGACCCGCGAGGCCGTGGCCGGGATGACCAGGAAGTTCAGCGCCAAGACGGCCGACCGTTTCCGTTTTGGTTTGGTGGTGTTTCGAGATTCTCTGGAAGTCGCACCACAGCTTGAATATATCACCCGCAATCTAACACCCGAGTTGGTCCAGGGCGAACAGATAGTCGAATTGCTGGAAAAGGAAGGAGGAGCAACGGCCGTGGGCAGTGTGGACTATGCCGAAGAAGCCTTTGCCGGAGTGGATGTGGCCCTGGGATCCAAATGGCGTGAAGGAGCCTTGCGCTTTGTTGTTTTGATAGGTGACGCCAGCTCGCACCCCAAGGGACATCCCCAGAATACGTCCGGCAAGGATGAGACCGACCTGCGCCGTGAATATGACGACGCCCAGGTTCATCTTTTTGCCATCCATCTGCAAGATCCTCGTGCTGTTGAAGATCATCCCAGGGCACTGGCCCAGTTCTCCCATCTGGCACGGGTGCGCGGGGATACCGGAAGCTCAGCTATCAAGGAGGTCAACGCCTTTGAGGAGCAGCAATATCGCGATCTGACCGAACATCTGACAAGTCGGATCAATACCCTGCTCAATGAGACAGTGAGCGGGTCCGCCGCCACAGATGCGGTGGGCGCAGTCCCGTTGAAGGAATTTGACAAGCTTTGGGAGGCAGCACTTATCGAATACGTCGGCAAGGAGGCCACTCCGCCCAAGGATATCGTGGCCTGGACTCTGGATCGTGACCTGATAAATCCCGCTGACCGTTCACTTGATGTGCGCGTTTTGGTCACGCGTGAGCAGCTCTCTTCCCTGTCCCAGTCCCTGGATCAGGTCGTGCAGGCCCTGATGCGCGCCCAAGTCACCCAGGGACAGTTTTTTGAGGCTCTGCAAAGCGTCTCCGGGCAGGCCATGAAACGCCCCGACGACATTGGTGCTGCGGCGACATTGGCTAAGTCCGGGCTCCTGCCTGCATTCATACAGAGCCTGCCCTACAAGAGTGACATCCTGTCTCTGACGGACGACATGTTTGCAAGCATGACAGCGGAACAGCGCTCGCAGTTGGAGTGGAGCGTGTTGGCCAAACTTGACCAGTACCGCACTATCAATGAGCAGGTCGATGCATGGTTCCGTCTTAACGACACGGATCCGGACCAAGACCTGGTCTACCCGCTGCATCTTGATTACCTGCCGTAAACGGGAACAGTATGACTGAAACAATTGCGCCCATGGTCTGCCTGGAAGGGCTCGTCAAGATGCGTCCCCAGTGCGAAAGCGTTTTCGAACTGCACGTGCCTCACTTTGCGGTCAGCCCCGGGCAAATGGTTGCGGTCATCGGGGAGAGCGGCTGCGGCAAGAGCACGCTGCTTGACATGCTCTCCCTGATCATGGCTCCGACCCGGGTCGATCGCTTTGAAATTATTTCCGAAAAGTCGGATGACCCCTGGGACATTGCGGCCTTGTGGGCCCGGGATGACGAAACGGTCTTGTCTGCTCTGCGCCGTGACCTGTTCGGTTATGTCCTGCAGACCGGAGGTCTGCTGCCTTTTTTGAGCGTGCGGCAGAATATCTGTCTGCCCGCACGGATCAAGGGCGGCGAGTTTGCCATGTCTCGGATTGACGCTCTGGCCCATCGACTAGGGGTCGGTGGCTGCCTGGAGAGGATGCCTGCGGCCCTGTCCATTGGACAGCGGCAGAGGGTGGCCATACTGCGCGCCCTGGCCCATCAGCCCCGTCTGGTGCTGGCCGACGAGCCCACTGCAGCCGTGGACAAGGCCCGTGCCCGTGCCATCATGGACGACATGCATCGCCTGGCCCGGGATGAAGCCGTGGCCGTGGTGGTGGTCACCCATGACGTGGAACTGGTCATGGACCGTGCCGACATCGCCTACACCTTTGACACGCATCAGGTTTCTGAACATATCACCCGTTCGTTGTGCAGACCTGTGATAGAAGGTACCCCATGACTCAGCCCCGCCCACTGAGACTCATCTCTTCCCTTGCCGCTTTGCACCTGCGTCACGAGTGGATTTTAACTCTTTGTCTGGTCATTGCCCTGGCAGCGGTCATTTCTCCCCTTTTGGTTTTGCTCGGTCTTAAATACGGTACTATTCAGACTCTCCGGGAGCGACTTGTCGAGGACCCTGTTTTTCGTGAGATCCGGCCCTCGCAAACCAGGGAGTTCAAACCCGAGTGGTTCAGAGAGGTCAGTTCCTGGCCCGGTACGGGTTTTTTGACTCCGACCATTTTGCCCCTGTCATCGGTCATCAGCGTGGTTCGGGACGAGACTGGCATGGCCGAACTTTTCGACCTTATCCCGACAGCCCCCGGCGACCCGCTGCTTCTTGAGAACGGCGGCATAGTGCCCGAGGATGGTGCGGCGGTGCTCACGGCTGAGGCAGCCAGAAGTCTGGGCGTGAATGCCGGCGGTGAAGTTGTCGCAAGGGTTACACGGTCCCGGGGCGGTCGCATGGAAAATGTGGAGGCCAGGCTGCACGTTGTGGCTGTGCTTGACGTCCGGGCTGGGGCCCTGGCCAGGGTCTATGCCCCCCTTTCGTTTGTACTTGACGTCGAGGCCTACAAGGAAGGGTACGCAGCTCCAGCGCGTGGCTGGACCGGCGATACTCCCGAACCCTACGCCAGCTTTGACGGGGCCGTGCTGCTGTTGTCTGAACCCTTACCTCCCATTAGCCGATCCGGGCTTGTCATTAACACCGGGTTTAGCCGCATTACAGACCTGAAACCGTACAGCGCAAAGGATCTGGTTGGTTTTTCACCGCCACAGAATCTCGTTGCCTACGATCTGCTTTCACACGGTGCTTCCATAACTGCTTCCAACCTGCGGGCTATTGATCAAAAGCTGCGAGGATATACCCGTGTGCTGCTGCCCTATGTCCGTGATGTCGTGGTCAGGCAGGACGAAGAGACCTTGCGCCTTGTGGGTCTGTCCATAAACGAGGAACAGGCGCGGCTGCTCGGGCTTCCGCAGACACCGTGGGGCGGATACACCGGGACGCTCTCCCAGGGGATGATGAGTGTGTTATGGCCCTCCGCCCACGCGCCTGCCGATGAAATAACAACACTCAGCACTCCCAGTTTGGCCGGGTTGGAATTCGACCTGCATTCGGCCGGCGAGACTGGTCTTGAGCATCCGGTAGTGCCGATGGAGCTGCTGGGTGTGTTGCGCACCGCCACCCAGCGCGCCGTCTCTTTCAACCACGAAAAGGGCCGTTTTGAGATGGCCCGCAGCGGGTATCGGGGCTTTCGTCTCTATGCGCAAAGCATTGATGATGTGCCTGATCTTTATCACAGGCTCAAAGACCAGGGGATCGAGGTTATCGCTGAAGTGGAGGCCATTGAGCGGATCCAGGTCCTGGATCAGGGTTTGACCCGCCTCTTTTGGCTCATCGCGCTGCTTGGACTTTTTGGAGGAACGGCCGTGCTGGTAGCCAGCCTGTACGCAGCCGTGGAGCGTCGCAGACGGGATCTGGGAGTGCTCCGGCTCCTGGGCTTTTCGCGCAGACATGTCTTTTTCTTCCCCATTGCCCAGGGGCTCATGATAACCGCCCTGGGCCTTACGGCTGGTTTTGGCGGCTATGGCGCTCTGGCAGCGACCATCAATCACGCCTTTGCCTCAGAGCTTGCAGTGGGGGAGGCTTTTTGCGTTCTACCCTGGGCCTATGTCCCTGTTTTTTGTCTGGTAACCTTCGTCCTTGCGACGCTTGCCTCT
The DNA here is from genome assembly GCA_020532085.1 of Candidatus Cloacimonadota bacterium. Taxonomy (NCBI): domain Bacteria; kingdom Pseudomonadati; phylum Candidatus Cloacimonadota; species Candidatus Cloacimonadota bacterium. The sequence goes on from JAJBAV010000046.1 coordinate 5,558, forward strand.
TTGGCAGCCGCGTGGCGGGCGACAAACATTGATCCTGGGGAGGTCATTCGTGAGCAATGATAGTATGAGGTCTGGCCGGCACTTTCCGGCCGTGATGTTTATTCTTCTTTTCGCGTCGGCCTGGGTACTCAGTCTCGCGGTCCTGACCAAAGGGGCCCTGGCCGAAGTGCCTCCCCAGACTCCTTACAATCCCAAGCCGGCAGAAGGTGATCTGATTCTGCCCATGCCGGGCGACGCTCAGATGGTTTTTCGCAAGGTCCCGGTACCGGGCAAGGGGTTCTGGGGCGATCAGACCCGCATTATTCAAATCGGTGACGCGGCCGGTGGAATTTTTGAGGGCCTGCAGCGCACCCAGATCAGTGGCTCCTTTCCCAGCGGTGCTGGCGGAGCCTGGGAGTTGGTCATGGCCAAGTACGAGCTGACCCGTGGTCAGTATGTTGCAGTCATGGGCATGGATGCGTTGCTTGCTGCAAGCGGCGACCCGGAGGACCAGAAGCTTCCGACCATGCAAGGTCGCGAACTGCGCGACGCACTCATGATGCCGCTGGCCTACGTTAGCCACGGAGATGTGCTTGAATTCATTCGCCGTTACAATCAGTGGTTGTTTGATCCGGCCCATCCCGAGCGAGTCACGGCACTGCCCCGCGTGGACGAAGCGCCAGGGTTCATGCGCCTGCCGACCGAGGACGAATGGGAATACTGCGCTCGTGGCGGCCTCGGTGCCTTGCAGGCCGGCACTTTTGACAATGGCCTGCCTTTTCCGGCGGCCGAGGCCAACGAGTTCGCATGGCACCTCGGCAATGCCAAGCATCAATTGCGGCCGGTGGGATTGCGCAAGCCTGACGCGGGCGGCTTTTATGATCTCTTCGGCAATGTTCAGGAAATGACTTCAGGTCTGTTCCGGCCGGAGATCTGGCAGGGTAAGCCCGGCGGAGTGGCCGTGCGCGGTGGGAGCGTCTCCACATCTGCGGCGGACCTGCGCAGTGCACTTAGGGCCGAACTCGACGTTTATGCCTGGAATGTGGACGAAAAGAAGGTTGAGGAGCGGCGTTCCTTCAACACCGGGGCGCGTCTGGCCATCGGAGCCAATGTAGTCGTAACCCCGGCCCAACGGACCCGAATTGAAAAGGAGTACGAGGCCTACAAGGCGGACCTGCGCCGCACCATGCCCGTGGGGGGCACTCTTGACAACCTGGTCAGTCAGGCATCTGTGCAGATCGGTTCCGCCGATCCCATCATCGAGCGCCTCATCAAGGAGAATCCGGGCCTGCGTGAGCCATTGGGCGAGGTGCAATCCACCCTGGAAAAGGCCAGGGAGCGCCTTGAACTGGCCCAGCGTGCGAGCGCTCGCAGTTTGGCCCAGGACGCGGCCCGCAATGGGGTCAACCTTTCGGTTTACCTGTCGCGTCTGCAAAGACTTGCCGACACCCTTGCCACGGCCAGGGAGTTGGCGGAAGTGTCCGCACGTTATCAGGAACAGGTCGCCGCAGTGGAGAAATCCATGGGCGAGTTGGACACGGCACTACGCGAGCAGCTGCAAGGTTACAAGGATAAGATTGGCACCCTGGGCGAATATGAGAAGTCCTACATGGATTTTGCGTTTAAGGAGCTTGAGGCCAAGGAGATGACCAAGAGAGAAGGACTGGTTATGCGGTTGCTTAAGGATCACGCACAAGCCTTTTCGGATAAGCGCCGGGCTGAAACCAAAGTCTGGCTGGAAGATTTCCGTAAAAGTTTTACCGGATTTTCAGATTTATAAAACAAACAATTTAAGGAGGTTCCTTTCATGAAAAAGATTGTTAAAATGCTTTTTGTGATGCTCATAATCTGCACTCTTTTGCCCGGATGCACGACTATGTCCGATCAGAACCGCACAAAGGCTGAGGGAGCAGGAGCCGGGGCGGTATTAGGAGGTCTGATCGGCTATGCCGTGGGAGGCGGTCGCGGATCAGCCATTGGCGCTGCGGCCGGCGCGGGTCTGGGGTTTTTTGTTGGGAATGAGATCGCCAAGCGCAAGCAGGCCTATGCCAGCTCAGAAGAGTTTCTTGATGCGGAGATAGCCAGCACCCAGGAGTTCAACAATACGACCATGGCCTACAATGAAAAACTCTCCAGGGATATAGCCACGCTTGAAGAGGAATCAAAGAGCCTGCGTGGGAAATACGACAAAGGGGTCGTAGACAAGAAAGTTCTTGTTGCCAAGAGCGCTGATTTGCAGAAACGTGTTGATGCTAATAAGAAATTGGAGAATACTCTGTCCAAAGAGCTTGAAGTCCAGACCGCCATCTTGGCAGGTGAGAAAAAGACTCGTCCTGACGGTGACCAGTACATTGCGAGTCTGGAAAAGGAGGTGAATGCGTTGCAGAATAATCTGGATAAGCTGCGCGACAGCAGCACCCAGCTGGCTCGCATCGACCAGAGGTTGTCTGTATGAAGAATAGTATTCTTATTGTGACACTGTTTTTGGCGATGGTGTTTGGCGGTTGTGCCAGTCAGGATGATCCGCGCGAAGGCGGATTTTTTGGTGGAGTGGCCGGTCTGGGCAGTGGCGGTTACAAAAATCGCATGACGGAACGGGAGGAACGACTTGAAGAGCTGCGGGCTACACAACGCGCTCTCGACTCCGAGAAAGGACAGCTTGAGGTTCAGAAAACAGCGGTCCAGGAACAGCTCAATATGGATCAGGGGCGGGTGAAATCCATGCAGTCCGAGATAGCGGCCCTGGACAAGAAGGCCAAAAGCCTCGCTGACAAGCAGGGCACTGACAAGCAGCGCGTTACAGAGTTGCAGAAGCGGGTGGCTGACCTGAAGGGGAAGATGAACCAACAGGCGTCTTCTCTTGATGATTTGGAAGGTAGCGGGTTTGGCGACACAGACATGGATTTACGCCGCAAGCAGCTTGAAAAACAGCGTGACTCCCTGCGCAAGGAATACGACCTGCTCATGAAGATGCAAATAGAGCTTGCCCAATGAGACTTGGAGCCCTCCTGATTTTGGCCGTTACAGTCGTTTTGACTACTCATCCAGAGGCGCACTCTGCGCCTCTGGATGAGATTCGCCGGATTCTGAGCGAAGATGCCCTTGTTCCGCCTGCTCCAGCGGCTCTTGAAATTCTTGACATGGCTGGCCTGCCGGAGCTCCTTAAGCAGATTGATCCATATGCGCGGTATTTCACGGCCCGGGAATATCGATCGCCTACGACCAGGAGAGAGGGTTGGCTCGGTATCGGTGCGGAGTTGATCGTGCGCGGTGACGAGATTTTCCTCGCAGTCTACAAGGGTGGTGCGGCAGACACGGCGGGAGTGCCAGACCGGTCCAAGCTCCTCCAAGTCGATGGCAAGAGCGTTGCCAGGCTTGAGCCCCTGGCCGTAGCTGTTTTATTAAAAGGTGATGAAGGGTCTGTCGTGCGCCTCACTCTTGATCTGCCGGACGGGCGGCAATCGGCCGTCGCAGTTGTTCGCACGTCTTTCAAACCCTTAGATGTGGAACTAGTTCCGCCAAGTGAGAGACAGGTCCTGCGTATTCGTGAATTCGTTGCCGGGATGACCAAGCCCGCTCTCCAGGCTACGATCGATTTTTTTGCTCGAAATGAAGCGTCCCCAAATGAATCTCTTATTATCGACCTGCGTGACGCAGGAGGAGGCGATCTTTACGAGGCTTTTGATGTTGCAGGTCTGTTTCTTCCCCAAGGCACTCTTTTGGGAACAATACAAACCAGGGGTGGAGAAGTTCGTGAAGTTCGTGCTTCTTCTGGAAAAAAATATTTTATGCCGGTGGTTTTCATCGTGGGGCCGGACACGGCCAGTTCAGCCGAAATCTTCGCCGGAGCCCTGCACCAGCAAGGCAGGGCAAAACTTGTGGGTCAGCGAACCTACGGCAAATGCAGCTCCCAGGTCGAAATTAACCTTTCCGACGGCTCGGTGCTGCGCTACACCAACCGCGACGTTGTGCTTCCAGGTGGCAGTTCCTGTTCGGGTGCGGGGCTCGTGCCGGATCGTGAAGTTTCAGATGAGTTGCTTAGAGATCTTCTCCTGCTCGTAAGGGAAGTGGACAGTCTCTCTGGCACGGAGTGACTTCCCGTGCTGCAGCTTCATGTCTCCGGCACTTGTTAACACCTGCCTTTTATGGATTTAGGTCTTATTAAAAACCGTATACTACGAGGTGTTTATGATAAAATTGTCTGGGTTTGCATGGCTGCATTTGACCTTGTTTTTCATCCTGTTTTTTTCATTATATCGCCCCTTTCGGCCATTTCTTCCTTGACCGAAACCCTTTTAGACAGCGCTGCGGCAATACGCAAGCTGTTGGTCAGGCTCGGGGGTGTCCAGTGATTATGGTGGGGGGGACAAAATAAAGGATATTATGAAGAGTATGGTGCTCGTTACGCATGCTGCGTGAATGGTGTTGGACTAAGGGAGGAAAAAATGAATCTATGGATGACGTTGCTGATGGCAGTTTTTTTATGTGTTCAGCCCCTGGCAGCCTCGGAACCGGCAGTTGATACTCTTCCGCCCGAGTTGGTGCGACTACGTGACGAAGGACAGCTCACGGTTCGGGCCCTGTGGGCCTGGAGGCTCGTGCCTAAATCGACTGCGGGAATGGCCATGAAGTTCCGTGACCAGGGTCTGGACCTCATCTCCGCCGACAGGACGCAGCTCGCTTCCTGGTTAAGGCAGGCTGGTGAGGGAGAGCTCAGTCTGAGCGAAGCGCAGCGTGATGTTATAGGACAGCTGATCAGCCGAATGGATGAAGGCTTGCCCCCGGGCGAACAGCTCGTTTCAGGGCCGTCCGTTCTTCAAGAGCCTCCCTTTGTCAATGCAGGTGACAAAGGCGAGATTACAGACCTTGGTAAAATGATCAGGGAGCTTGGAATTCAGGCTGACAGCGGTGATCCCGGGACGAAGGTTAGCTTGGCCCTTGCTGTCCGGATCGGTGCCGACGGATTGCCTGATCCAATCAGGTCTGTGGCCCTTCTTAAGGATGCAGCAGCAGCTGGAGATGCCGATGCCATGGTGTTTTTGGCTGATGAATACGAATCTGGACTGTGGGTGCCGCAGGATGTGGAGAGGGCGGGGCAACTTCGCCGGAGGGCCGCAGAAGCAGGGTCGCAATTGGCTCAGTGGGGGTTGGAATGAATATCCCGATGATGCAACGGATAGGTGCTTTGTTTCTGGGCTTGATTTTTGCGTGGGCAAGTGCTTCCCTATCCTTAGAATTGAAACAACCCACGCAGGCGGAGATCGGCCAGCAGGTCGTCGTGGACGATAGCCTGAAAGCGGTCATGAAGTCCTTTCTCAGCGCGGGTTTGACATTTGACTCGCTCCCGGAAGGGGCAAGCGGGGAGCTTCGTGCCGCGCTGGAGTACTGGAAGGGAAACAAGGATGGACTCAAGGAGTTTGCGGGTAGGCTCGGCAAGCTGGCTGGTTCCAACCGTGAGGAGCTGCTGGACATGATCCGGAGCAAAAAACTCCGGGAGTTCGCTGTCGTAGCTCTGGATGAGAGCGCCTCTGGGGCTTTTCACAATGTCGGCTCCGACGGGTTGAAAAAGCTTGTGGCCTACAGAGGTGACGCGCTTGACGATGCCGGAGTCAGGGCACTTAACCTCTTGAATCGTGTCGAGGAGGCCATCACCGCGACAGGGAAGGTTCCGGCGCATATGGCCAACGATCTCAAGACAGCCCTGAATCAACTCTCCCCCGCACAGCTCCGGGCGGCTCAGAAACTTTTATCCGAAAAGAGCGCCAAGGAGGTCGTCAAGGATTACCTGGCCAAAAACCCCGGAGTCATCGGAACCTTTGTCGATGGTGTTTTTATCCTGGCTTTTGACGTACCTGCCCTGTGGGCCTTGAGCGATGCCGAGGAAAAGGCGGCTATCGCCACAGGTACGGGTTTCGGCTTTGCTGCGCAGACGGCCGGAACCGCAGCCACCGCCGCACTGGGAGGAGGGTTTTTACCGGGCCTGGTGGTAAGCTGGACGAGTTCACAAGTCAAAGAATTGGTCACGGAGATGATCATGCTTCAGTATGACCGCACCAATGCCGCCATGAAGGAGCAGTGGGCAAACATGGAGCTGCGCATGAACGCCATTCGTGGTATGCTCAAGGTCGATGAACTGCTCAAGGTCGGCAATGTGTCGAAGGCAGCCGATTATTTGGCCAAGGTCGAACGGTATGCTATGGAACATAATTTCCCTAACGAGGGCATTTTCGAGAAAATACAGGACTTGAAAAGCATTGTGTCCAAGGCTGAGGAGCGCAGGGCGGCCAACCAGGTTATCGCCCAGGTGCGGGTGCCGTATATGTACGGTTATCGGCTGGCCAGCCAAGGACGTAATCTGAGACTGGCCCGGACGCACGTGGAGGAGGCCCTGTCTGTGCTTCAAAAAGCCCTGGCCCGGCATCCCGAACTTGAAGACAGGGTGCGACAGGTCCAGGGGCTGATTGCGCAGATCGACCGTATGATCGCTGAAGCCCCTCCTCTGGGACAGGCCACTGTCAGCGGCCCGGACTCGGTGGCACCCGGAGAAATTGCGCATTTTGAGGTCAGCCTGACCGGCGGTATTCCCGACTACCAGCCGGTGGGCATAGCTGGCCACGGGCTGTCCACAGGTGTCGTGTATTATTGGGAGGCCCCTGCAGAACCGGGAGTGCGGTCCGTGACGTTCAGAATCCGGGATGATGCAGGCAGCACAGTGGAGGTCGTGAAGGAGATCGAAGTAACTGGAGTGGACCACCCCACGGATGAGGCCATGGAGATGACGGGGGAAATATGGGGAGTCATGAAGGATACGCCCAAGCTTGCTATCACCTTCGGGTCTTCCTCTTATTCGTATGGGACAACCCGCAAGACTATCGAGGCCATGGTCACCCCTGGCACGACCATCGCCTTCCCGTTCAGCTACACTGCAAATGGATTCAATCATGAGGGCAAGGGTAGCCTGCAGTTTTCAGCCGATGGAAAAACTATCACGCAATTGAGTCTTGATCTCGACATCTTCAGTCCCGACTTCGGGTTCATGGGCAAGGAGAAGATCAGACTCGGTCCTTTTCATGAGGTGTCCCTCGACCCGAAATTCAATTTGATCAGCAAATCCGCCCGCAGCGCCGAAGATGGACTGAGGTACGTTTATGCTGTCGGCGATCGTGAGCCAAGAGGCACATACCATTGTGGCCAGCATTCATTCTCAGATACAGGGAATGGTATACAGAAGGGACCTTTAGAGTGGAAGGAAGTCGAGAGAATAGAGTATGAATCCAGAACGTGGAACATGTTCGAGGGGGTGAAGATAAGCTTTCAAATTGAGCGATGATTGAGCCAGCTCGTCTGGAACACAAAACATGGTGCATGAAATCAATACGGCGTAGGATTTTTAAGTGTGTCTTTGCCAGATGCAGACAGGTATTAAAAAGTAATAACACAAAGAGGAGGCCTACATGCGGTTGTTTTTGACAGTGCTGACATTTGTGATTGGCTTTCTGCTTCCCACAGGAATGATTTTCTGCGCTTTGGCCTTGCCCTCGGACATGGAGATTGCTACCGGCCCCGACGGGCTCCTGCAGATGGAGGAGCAGGGCAAGGTCACGGTCCTTGCCCTGGGCTGCTGGGGACGACTGCCGGATGAGAATATATGGGTTTAGCCCAGAAGATGCGCCAGGAGACGGGTCTTGACCTTCTGGGAGCAGATCTGGAACAAATCAAACTATGGGGTGTCCAGGACGATGGGCTTATGCTATCGTACCGTAGGTCTACTTCTCCCGTGACGAGGACAGTAAAATGCACATCCTCGTGTTTGGCGGCGCTGATCGCGTCCATGACATTATTATACCACGTGCATTGTTCGTAAGGGGTTGCGTGGAATACCTATCCGTCGACGGCAACCATTTTCGACGTGAGAGCATTCCCCTTAAATAAATGCTACGGCTCGCTTCATTAGGCGAGGGCCTTTTTTGTGTTTACAGGACAGGAGAAGGAAATGGCGACAGAGAACAGAGGCTCAAAAACCTTTTCGCGCAAAAAATCCTCTTCTGGTATGACCGTCATGAGCCCTGACCAGACAAAGGCCTGGGTGAAAAAATATGGTCGACATTCACGCATCTATGCCTGGAGCTTTTTCGGATTGGTCTTGCCCTTAATTTTCGGATTGATCTGGTGGGAGCTTGGCGAGATTAACGATGACGCTCTTTATTCCTTCGGATTTGCGGCTTTGGTGTTATTTATGCTGGCCAGATGGTCCCGGAAGCAGACGACCCAAAGCTGGTTCGGGGTGGTGGATGAGATGTTCACGAAGAAATTGGGGGTGCGCCGTGACACGGATCTGCAGGATGACATCTTATATAAACCCATGGCCAGAATTCGAACCCAGAGCGGCAAGGTCCTCACACAGCGCCTTTCGAATGATCTATACGAATATTTCAATCCCGGCGATCGGGTGTTTAAAGTTTCGGGGCTGGAATTTCCGGAGAAGACGGAATTGGACCGCCCCGAGCGGGTCTGCCTAGCCTGCGGCAACCTCTACGGTTGGGGAGAAGGACAATGCTCCCGCTGCCACGCTCCCGAGCCGGACCATCAGACCCTGTGCCGGATTGTCGGTTCAGGTTGAACCACAAACTGGAGGCTGTTTATGGCGTGGTTTATGAGAAAAATTATTCTTGTGTCCATTTTACTCCTGGTGCTCGCTCATTTTCACTGTTCTGGTGACAGGGCGCCGCTTCAATAATACGGAGCCCGATACACGTATGGCTGGATGTCGTTTTCCGAGGCCAAGGGCAGGCAGCCCGAAATCAAAGGAACATAGATGGATCGGTCTAAAGGACGACAGTTGGGGCATAAGCAGGCCGGGAGAATTGAGTACAATCTCCCGGCCTGTTTGCTTATGATCTGTTTCCGAACTTGATGGCCCCTTCCAGCAGGTAGGTCATGTCCTCGACCACGTCGGGGATGCCTTTGCCGCCGGTCAGTTCGCGGATGCGGCGGTCGGCGGTGATTGGGTCGATGTTGTTCTCGCCGAAGTCCGTCAGGATCTTGCGGACTTTGTCCCAGTGCTCACGGGAGTTCTTGAATGTGATCAGGCTTTTGCCCGTGGGTTTAACCTTGTCCAGAATAGGATTGAGCTTGGTTTTCATGTCTTTGGCCGCGCCACGGCTGATTTCCTGTAGTTTGGTCATCTTGTCGAGATTCGGGTCATTGAGCATGTGCCAGGATTTGTAGCGGGTTACGTCGGCAGCCTGCTGCCCCCATAACTTGGAGACTTCTGACTTGTCTTTGGCGAGCCAGGCCATGTCCTTGTAGCTTTCGGCGTGGGCGTGGGTGGTGATCGTCTCCCATGCCTGTTCGGCATTGTGTCCGGTGGAGGCCTGGTAGGCCTGGTTCCATGCCTTTTGTGCATCCTGCTGCCATTCGTTTAGCTTGGCGGGTTTACCGTCCCGGGCAATGGATCTGGCCATCTGCCGGTCCAGTCCGATGTCGAAGTCCATGCCCACCGAGCCCGAACTGGCCGCATTGCGGAATTCTTTTAAAGGCGGCTGCGTCCAGCCCTTGGTTTGCATGTTGGCATGAAACTTGGCCTCCACATCGGCGTGCACGGCCCGGAGGTGGGCGTTGTAGGAACGCTGGGAAAGAGCGTCTCCCTTGTATTTCAGGAAATTCTTGGCATGGGGGCTGCTGTTGATCGCCACAACCTTTTCCCGGACTTCGGTCTGCAAGCGCATTATTTCCTTGGCCGAAGCTCCAGAGCTACCGGCATCCGCCAGGCGTTTTTGGGCCTGTCGGAAATCTTCAGCCAGATTTTCGCCCTGCTTGCGCACCTTGTTGAACTGTTCAAGAGAGCGCTTGTCGATTGAACCGTGAATTTTGGCCAAGTTCTGCTGTCCGACCGGAGCGGACTTGCCTGCGGGTGCGTGCGGCGAGCCCGCACCCTTTTGGGAGGCAAGCGCATCAGGAGTATCGACGTTCTTTGCCCTTCCCAATACCTTGCCCATCCCATATTCAATGCCTTTGGACGTGGCAAAGGAGATGACGCCGCGTTTGAGCCCGCCTTCCACCCCGCCTTCACGGTAGCCGCGCATTGCCTCGGCCGCTGCCCCTGCTGTGGGGCCGAAGATGCTGGCCGTGCGCAGGACGGCTTCTGTCGGCCCACCTTCGATGTATCCCGTGGCCGACTGGTAGGCCGCGTCTACGTGTTTTCCACCGAAAAGGGAGAGGACCATCATGCTCGAATCCGCCGCTCTCTTGATGTTTTGAGCCGCTTCAAGGCCCAGGGTGGCGTAGGCTGCTTCCTCGTCACTCTTGGCCTGTTCGCCCAAATAGTGACCCTCGACCTTTTTGCCCAGGGCCTCGGCGATACGTTTCACGGCAGCTTGATCCATGTTCATACGCACCTCAGGGGTCAGCTGGCGCTCCACGAAGGCGCGTGCCGCACTTCCTTCTTCGCCGGGAAGCATTCCGGACAATTTGAAAAGTGCGTCGCTTGATCGCTGGAAATGTTCCATCCTACGCTGGCTTTCCCTGATGTTGGCGATGAAGCCGGCGTGGGCATAATCGTCGAAGGCAGTGCGAGTGCGAACCAGTTCCCCGGTTTGGATGGAGGCCGCGAGGTCTTTTTCGCTCTGGAGATCCGACAGGGCGGTGACGACACAAAATTCCAGCTGTGCCTTTCGGTCCGGGTCAGTTTCCTTAACCAAGTCAGCCTGGTCGCGCTCAAGGTTGCGCTGGATGATGATCATGTTTTGATTGTGAAACTCGATACGTTCGACCTTAGCGGTGCGCTTGGCTTCTTC
>JAJBAV010000047.1 GCA_020532085.1 Candidatus Cloacimonadota bacterium
TCTGCCAAGTGATCAGAATCTGCCTGCAACGCGTCACCCACTACAACAAGTCACCATATAGAGCCGATCTGATCGAACCATGGCAAATGAAAATCAGGCTGGTATAAAAAAATGGGGGAATGCCAGCTCACTTTCCGCTTGACACCACAAGAGCTTCCCGGCGATGGTCACGCTAGTGAAAAATGACCACTGAGGACTTGATGAAAGAAGGTTTCCTGCCTAAAAACGATTTTCACTCCATTTTCTTCACCGACCAGGCGGAGCAGTGCAGTGACGACATAAAGACATTATTCCTGAGACACTTGGAATATTCCCTTGTAAAGGACACCACCAACGCGCAGCCTTGGGACATCTTTTTCGCCCTGGGGCTCAGCCTGCGCGACAAGCTGATCGAACGCTGGCTGCGCACCCAGTATGAATACCGCAAGCAGGACGTGAAGAAGGTTTTCTACCTCTCCATGGAATTTCTCATCGGCCGCCTGCTGGCCAACACCCTGATCAATCTGGAGGAATACGACAACGCCTACGACCTGCTGAAGGAATACGGCTACGCGCTGGAGGACATCATCGAGCTGGAGCCGGACATGGGCCTCGGCAACGGCGGCTTGGGTCGGCTGGCAGCCTGCTTCATGGATTCCCTGGCCACCCAGGCTTATCCCGCCTACGGTTACGGCATCCGCTATGAGTTTGGCATCTTCAAGCAGAGCATCGTGCAGGGCTACCAGGTGGAGGAGCCCGACCACTGGCTCAAAAAAGGCTGCCCCTGGGAGATCAGGCGTCCCGAGATCACCTACCGCGTGCGCTTCGGAGGCAGGGTGCTCAGCGAGGAAATGCCGGACGGGCGCGTGATCCACCGCTGGGTGGATACCAACGACGTGATGGCCGTGGCCTGGGACATCCCCATCCCCGGCTACAAGGTGGACAACGTGAACAACCTGCGCCTCTGGCAGGCCACCGCCACCGACGAATTTGACTTCGACTATTTTAACAGCGGCGACTACGTGCGCGCCGTGGAAAAGAAAAACATCTCCGAAAACATCTCCAAGGTGCTCTATCCCAACGACAACATCCATCTGGGCAAGGTGCTGCGCCTGGAGCAGGAATACTTCTTCGTGAGCGCCACCCTCCAGGACGTACTCCAGGGCTGGAAACAGGATCACGACAGCTTTGCGGAGCTTCCGGACAAGATCGCCGTCCAACTCAATGACACCCACCCCGCCCTGGCCATCCCGGAACTGCTGCGCATCCTCATCGACGAGGAGCGGCTGGATTTCGCCTCCGCCTGGAACATCACCCGCCGCTGCTTCAGCTATACCAACCACACCATCCTGCCCGAAGCCCTGGAAAAATGGAGCGTGGAACTCTTTAAGGAACTGCTGCCCCGCCACTTGGAACTCATCTACCAGATCAACAACCACATCCTCGGCGAGGTTGCCCGCCTCCATCCCGGCGACCTCACCAAGCTGCGCAACCTCAGCGTGATCGAGGAAGGACCCCAAAAAAACCTGCGCATGGCCCAGCTTTGCCTCCACGGCTCCCACGCCGTGAACGGGGTGGCCAAGCTCCATTCCCAGATCATCAAGGACCGCATTTTCCCCGATTTCTACGAGATGTATCCCGAACGCTTTCAAAACAAGACCAACGGCATCACCCCCCGCCTCTGGCTCAAGGTCTGCAATCCCCAGCTCGCCAGCCTCATCTCCGAACACATCGGCGAGGCCTGGGTGGCCGATCTGGAACTCCTCCGCGGCCTCGAACGCTACGCCGCCGACCCCGAATTTCAGGACGCCTTCCTGGAGATCAAACAGATCAACAAAAAAGCCCTCAGCCGCCACATCTTCCGCGTGACCGGAATCCGCACCCCCGCGGACAGCATCTTCGACGCCCAGATCAAACGCCTCCACGAATACAAACGCCAGTTGCTCAACGTCCTCGGCACCATCGCCCGCTATCTGCGCATCAAGGACGACCCCCAGGCCCCTTGCGTGCCCCGCACCGTCATCTTCGCCGGCAAGGCCGCACCCGGCTACCACCTGGCCAAAGTGCTCATCAAGCTGATCAACAACCTCGGCGTGGTGGTGAACAAGGACCCCGACGTCGCCGACCGCCTCAAGGTGGTCTTCCTGCCGGATTACACCGTATCCCTTGCCGAAAAGATCATTCCCGCCGCCGACGTCTCCGTGCAGATCTCCACCGCCGGCTTCGAGGCCAGCGGCACCGGAAACATGAAGTTCGCCCTCAACGGCGCCCTCACCCTTGGCACCCTGGACGGCGCCAACGTGGAAATGGCCGAGGAGATCGGCCCTGAAAACATGTTCATCTTTGGCCTCAACGCCGCCGAGGTGAGCGCCCTCAAACAATCCGGCTACAATCCCTACGACCACTACAACGCCGATGCAGAACTGCGCCGCGCCATCGAGGCCATCGCCGCCGACCTGTTCTCCCCCAGGGAAAAAGGCATCTTCGACCCCATCGTCCGCTCCCTGCTCGATTCCGGCGACCCCTACTGCATCATGGCGGACTTCCGCTCCTTCCTCGACGCCTCGCAGCGCATCGACGAACTCTGGCCAGACCGCCGCGCCTGGGCCCACAAAGCCATCCTCAACATCGCCCGCGTGGGCAAATTCTCCTCCGACCGCGCCATCCGCGAATACGCGAGCGAGATCTGGGACGTGAAACCCGTTCTCCTGGACCTGCCCTAAACCCCGGAACTGATCCATGAAACCCGCCGGCCTGTGGAATTATTTGCTCCTCCTGGCGGGAACCCTTCTGCCGCCGGCCCTCTGCCCCGCCCAGGTGCTGATCAACGAGGTCTGCTACGACCCCGAAGGCGCGGATGGCGGCAAGGAATGGGTGGAACTTTACAACGCCGGCAACACTGATGTCAACCTCGCGGGGGCCAAGCTTTTCTGCGGGGGTGCCGATTTTGTGGAGCTTTTCACTTTCCCCCACTATGTCCTGCGCGCGCATCGCTTTGTGCTGGTGGGAGATGAGCAGGTCAGCCAGGCGGTTTTCATCACACCCCTCACCCTGCAAAACGGAGGTGCGGAAACCGACGGCATCCGCTATCTTTCTCCTGATGGATATTACACCGATACAGTGCTTTACGATTCACCCAACGCCAACAGCCTCCCCGACGACACCGGCTCGGTGGGTACAAATTTCGCGCCGGACGTTCCGGAGGCCTGCTCCCTGGCCCGGCGCATGGACGGATACGACACAAACAACTGCGAGACAGACTTTTGCGGGGATGCCGAACCAACTCCGGGACTGCCCAACCGTGTCCGCGTGGATTACGCCCTCCTGCATCCGCAAACCTGGCAGGAAGCGGGTGACTGGTGCTTCGGGCTTTGGGTGAAAAATCTTTCCGACATCAGTCCCACACTCAGCGCTGATCTGCGCATCTATTTGGACGGCATGAAGATAGCGGAAAATATCGTGTCCGACCTCGCCGCCGGTGATTCTCTTTGGCGGCAGTACAACCTGCCCGTCTCCGACGCGGAGAACCATCAGATATCCGCCCAGCTGGAACTCGATAACGATCCCGATCCGGCCAACAATTCCGTGACCCTGGACCTGTTTCTGCAAAACCTCAGCCTGCCGCTGATCAACGAAGTGATGTTCGCTCCAGAGACAGGAAAGCAGGAATGGATCGAGCTTTGGGTGGATTCCGTTCCTGTCCGGGAGGATTTTGGCATCAGGGACGCTGGAGGCAACGACTTCAGCTTTTCCCTGCCCGCCCGCGCCGGCTATTTTGTGCTCTGCGCGGCTCCGGAACTGTTTTTGCTCCAATATCCTGGCTGTCCTGCCAACGCGGTGGTCGGCACCAACGGCTGGGCCGCCCTGAACAACGACGGCGACAGCCTCCTCCTGTTGAACGCCGCTGGCGACAGCCTCAACCAGATGAGCTTCAGCGGCGCTAACGCCCAGCCGGGAACATCGTTGGAACGCCAGCAGGATTCCTCGCAGCAAACGATCTGGCGCCTTTCGCTCGACCCCTCGGGCTCCACCCCTGGCCTGGCCAACAGCCAGAGCGTGGTGGTGCCGGATTTCCAGGGCCAGGTGAGCATCCAGGGTAGTCCCTGCAACCCTCATAAGGGCGAACAAATACACATATTTTACCAACTCGGCAGTCCCCAGAGCCAACTCAACTGCCGAGTTTACGACCTCAGCGGCTGTCTGCTGCGGGTTTTGGCTGACAACACTCCGGTGCCCGCGGAGGGCCGGCTAAGCTGGGATGGAAAGGACGCGGCTGGCAAGATCGTGCCCCGGGGACGCTATTTCTTTGTTTGGGAAGCCCGCCCCACGGACGGGCAAAAGACATTCCGGGAACAGCTTACGGCGGTGATATTCTACTGAAGCGGCAAGCGCTTCACGACCATTGCCTGGTGCGCCGGGAGTTGGTTGACGAAGGCGTGCTTTCCCGCCAGGACGGCGTTTATTGCTTCGTGGAAAACTATGCCGCCCGTCCCGGCTTCCATCAAAAGATCTGGCAAATGAGCGGGGGAACGGCGGCCTGAGCTTCTATCGGCTCCCAATATCAATACGGTATCAATACGGAATCATTACGGATGAAATCCGTATTGATTCCGTATTGATACCGTATTGATATTGGGAGCGAACTGAGGATTTTGGAAAAAACCTCCGGGCATTTTCCCCGGATTTTTGCCTCGGGGTGGAAAGCAACCCCGGTTTTCCAGCGTCGCCGGTCAGCGTTTCGGCGCGGAAACATCCTTTTTGATTGACAGAAACAGCGGGATGGGCAATATGGAAAGACAAGGAAAAAAGGAGAGAGGATGTCCCCGAACAAGCGTCCCCAAGTGGAATTCCTGCCCGAAGAGGTGTGGAAGTGGAAGCTGATGGAAGAGCGTTTCGACCGGGTGTTGAAGCTGCACAACTACCATGAGGTCCGCCTGCCCATCCTGCAGGACCGCGAGTTGGTGCAAAAAGGGATCACCGCGCTGATGCCGGGGCGTGAGGCGGCACGGGTGGCGGCGCGGACGCTGGACGTCTGCGGTCCGGAGGGGGGTCCGGGCAGCCTGAGCCTGCGTCCGGAAGGCACCATCAGCGTGCTTAGCCACGTGGCCAAAACCTACCGCCGGGGCGACATCCACCGCTATTATTACCACGGCCCGGTTTTCCGCCAGACGCGGGACCAGGCTCCGCGGGAGTCCTTTCAGCTGGGGGTGGAGCTTTTGGGCAGTGACAGCCTGATCTCCGAAAACGAGGTGATCAGCCTGGGCATGCGCCTGCTGCGAGAGCTCGGTTTCCGGGACGCCAGCCTGAGCCTGAACAGTTTCGGCTGTGAAAACTGCCGCCGGGATTACTTTGCCGCCGCGCGGGCCGAGCTGGGCAGGCACTGCGACGAATATTGCCCCGCCTGCCTGGGCGAATTGAAGGCCAATCCCCTGGCCGAAACGCATTGCGAGGATGAGCGCTGCCGCCACCGGGTGCCGGGCGGCCTGAAGATCCTGGACCACCTCTGCGCCCGCTGCCAGGCCAATTTTGCCAGCATCAAGAAGGTGCAGGCCAATCTGGGCCATCCCTACCGGGTGGATCCCGGCCTGTTCAAGAATTTCGCCTATTACAACGAGACCGTGTTCGACCTGGTGATCGGCGAGGGGGAAACTGAACTCACCGTGGGCGGCGGCGGCCGCTACGACTACCTCGCAGAAAAGATCAGCAAGGCGCGCATTCCCGCCGTGGGCTTCTATCTGGACCTCGACCTCGTGTTTTCCGCCATGGACGCCCGGGGGCTCTTTTTCGCCTGGGACAGTGATTTTTCCGTTTATGTCTGCGCGCAGTCGCCGAACATGGAGATGATGCTGCTGCAGATCGCCCAGGAACTGCACACCCAGGACATCATCACCGTGCTGAGCCCGGACATCCGCGACAGCGGGGAGGAACAGCTCCGCGCCCGCGCCCAAAAATGCGACCTCATGCTGGCCATCCGCGAGGAAGACATCCGCGAAGGCAAACTGCTGCTGTTCAATCTCTCGCGTGACACCCAGGCCTATATACCCTTGCACCGGCTGGCTGAATCCGTCCAGGTCGTTCGTAAAACCCTCAGAAAATAAGGAGATAATATGCAACCGATCAGCACCCTCAAAGCACCCGCGGCCCTGGGCCCCTATTCCCAGGCCATGATGATGAACAACACCCTCTTCGTTTCAGGCCAGTTGGGCATCGAGGCCGACACTGGCAACTGGGGCGAAGGTTTCGAAGCCCAGGCGAACCTCGTTTTCGCCAACCTCAAGGCCATCCTGGAAGCGGCGGGAATGAGCTTCCGCAACGTGGTGAAGGTTTCCGTGTTCCTGAAGGACATGAACGATTTTGCCGCGCTCAACGAGATCTACGCCCGCAATTTCAGCGCACCTTATCCCGCCCGGGAGGCCATCCAGGTGGCCCGGCTGCCCAAAGACGGACTGATCGAGATCTCCGTCATCGCGATGAAATGAGCATCACCACCAAAACCGGCGACGGCGGCCAGACCTCGCTTTACAGCGGGGAAAGGGTTTGGAAGGACGACCTGCGCGTGCGGGCCTACGGTGCTTTGGACGAGCTGGACGCCCATCTGGGCGACGCCCGCCACCAGATCGCGGATGCCCGGGCGCTGGCCATTCTGCTGGACATTCAGAACGCGCTCTATCGCGTGATGGGCGAGCTGGCCACCCCTGGCGGCGGCTACCCGCATCCCGTCACGGACGTAGATGTGGAGGCGATCGGCAAGCTGATCCTGGAGCTGGAAACAGCCACGCCCGTAACGGGTTTCGTGGTTCCGGGCTCGCTGCCGGCTTCCGCGCGCCTGGACATCTGCCGCACAGTGGCCCGCCGCGCCGAACGCGAGGTGGTGGCCCTGGCCCGGGCGGAAACCGTTTCGCCACCCCTGCGCCGTTTCGTGAACAGGCTTTCGGACCTGCTCTTCATCCTGGCCCGCAGCCTGGAGGCGAAGGAGGGCGCTATCCGCTATAAACAAACCCCCCAAGGAGAATGACCATGTACAAGATAGTGCTTGTCCGCCACGGCGAAAGCCTTTGGAACAAGGAAAACCTCTTCACCGGCTGGACCGACGTGGACCTTTCCGAACAGGGCGTCCGCGAGGCCAAAACCGCCGGACAGCGCTTGGCCGCGGCGGGTTTCAGCTTCGACGAAGCCTGGACCTCCGTGCTCAAGCGCGCCATCCGCACCCTCTGGCTGGTATTGGATGAAATGGACCTCATGTATCTGCCCACGCACAAGGACTGGCGCCTGAACGAACGCCACTACGGCGCGCTGCAGGGCCTCAACAAAGCCGAGACGGCCGCCAGGTACGGAGAAGAGCAGGTGAAGATCTGGCGCCGCAGCTTCGACGTTCCCCCGCCCGCCCTGGAGCTTTCGGATCCGCGCCATCCGGGCCTTGACCCCCGCTACGCGCATCTGGACAAGGACCAGCTGCCGCTCTGTGAATCCCTCAAGGACACCTGCAAACGCACCCTGCCCTTCTGGGACGAGGTGATCGTGCCCAGGCTGGTGGCCGGACGCAGGATGGTCGTGGCCGCACACGGCAACAGCCTTCGCGCCATCGTGAAAAATCTGAACGGGATCAGCGACGCGGACATCGCCGGGCTGAACATTCCCACCGGAATTCCGCTGGTCTATGAATTTGGGGCCGACCTCAGCGTGGAAAAACGCTACTATCTGGCCGACGCCGACGAACTGGCCCAGGCGGAAAGCGCCGTGGCCAACCAGGGCAAGGCCACAAAGTAGATTTTCCTTGACGAATCCGGCTTTGGCAGGAAACTTGGGCAAATCAAATCACAGGAGATTCAAATGGCTGTCAAGATCGATAAAGACACCTGCATCGGATGCGGGGCCTGCGTGGACGTTTGTCCCGTGCAAGCCCTGTCCATGGAAGACGGCAAGGCCAAATGCGACGAAGGCACCTGCATTGATTGCGGAGCCTGCATCGGCACCTGCCCCGTGCAAGCCATATCCGAATAAGCTGAACCAAAAGCTTGAGCGCGGAAGAGGGCGATGCCTTCTTCCGCCTTTGTTTAAGAGCATATTTCGCACCCGGGAGGAGATCATGCGACGCGCGCTTGTTCTGTTTTCAATGCTATTGGCCCTGGTCTGGCTGGGCGCCACGGATGTGAGCGGAACCCAGTCCGGCACCTGGACATTGGCCAACAGCCCCTACAATATCATCGGCGACGTCACCGTTCCGGCCGACGCCAGCCTCAGCATCGAGCCCGGCGTGGAAGTCTTTGCCCTGGGCAATTTCCGTCTCAACGTTGGCGGCACCCTCAGCGCCGCGGGCACCGAGGCCGACACGATCCGCTTCCGCAGCGGGCAGGCAGACCCCAACGCCCTCTGGAAAGGCATCCGGCTGGAAAACGAGTCCCAGCAGAGCCAGATCCAGCATTGTCACATCGAAAAGGCCGAATACGGAGTCAATTCCGTGAACTCGCCGGCGCAGATCGACCACAACCGCTTCTCCCACAACGAGAAGGGGATCCATGTTTACGGCATCGGCTCCGCCAACCCGCCGGTGGTACAGGTGCAGCACAACCTCATCGAATTCAGCATCCAGAACGGCATCTTCATCGTTCAGAACAGCAACGCCCTGATCGAATACAACGATATCCGCTTCAACGGCACCGGCAGCCAGTACATGGCGGCCATCCAGCTTTCAAACCAGTCCACGGGGGGCTCGAACAGCCCTGTAATCCAGCACAACCACATCCACCACAACTTCAAGCAGGGCGTCACGGGCTGGGACATCGTGGGGGCCAACGCCATCCAGCCCCAGATCCTGAACAACCTCATCGAATACAACCTCACCGGCATCTATCTGTTGAACGCCTCCGGCTATGTGGCCGACAACATCATCCGCCACAACTTCATCTCTGGCGACGCCAATTCCGGCGCCGGGGTGATGGTGGCCGGTTCCACCAGCGAGCCTTACTTTGAGCGCAACCAGATCTACGGCAATTTCACGGGTTTTTACATCGGCACGAACGCCCAGCCCTGCCTGGGAAACATGAATATCTACCACGCCTGGGCCCAGGGCGAAAACCAGATCTACGCCAACATCGACGAATCCAACACCTTGCATAGCGTTTACACCTATTCCTACACCAATCCGGGGATCACCATTTACGCTGAAAACAACTCCTGGGGCACCAACGATCCCGCCCAGATCGCCCTCGGCATCAACGATCAGCATGACAGCCCCAGCTTGCCCCTGGTGGATTTTGACCCCATCCTGCCCATCGTGATGCCCACCCAGGTTACCGGCAGCGTTAGCTACACCGGACCCTTCAGCCTCAGCAATTTCCGCGTGCAGCTCGTGGGCGCGGATTCCGGCGAGATCTATCTCGAGGAGCCGGTGAGCGCGGACCAGCCTTTCACGCTTTCCCAGATCCTGGACGAACCTTTCCACGTGGTGGCCCTGGCCAGCGTGGCGGGGGTGGAACGCACTCTCTACGGCACTCCGGGCGGCCTGCTGATCCCCTCGACCTTCACTCCGGACGGCAGCACCACCGTGGAGGCCGGCACCATCACCATCGAAGAGGCACAGCCGCCGCGCTATCACGATGTGGAGGGGCCCGCCATGATCGGCGTTCACCTCTGCTATCCCGTCTATCACCGCTTTTTCGTTTACCACTGGGACCACATCAACTGGCTCTATGAAGCGGGGGATTACCTCTTCATCAAGCGCCACGAACGCTTCAACGACGCGGCGAACATCGTTTTTGACCTCCCCGATGACGTGATCTGGGACAAGATCACCGGCATCGGCTACAACGACGCCTGGCTGCGCACCGAGATCCTCGACGACGCCGGGACCCAGCGCGTGAGCATGTTCCGCGCTAAAATCGTGACGGCTTCTCCCGATGGCTCGAAAACCCATACGCTGATCATCCAGACCAACACCGTGAACCAGCAGATCGTCTCCATCCGCATGCTGGATGACGGCCTGGAGCGCCTCTACCACTATGCCGCGGGCTACGTGACCAAGGGCGAGACCGTGGTGAGCAACATTCCCAGCCAGTATCTGCATGAAGACAGCTGGTGGGTCTATCAGCCCTTCCTGCCGGTGTATCAGCCCACCAACCTCTGTGTGGACCAGGTGGAACACTTTGACGAAAACCCCTGGGCCCTCACCCTCTATTGGCAGGCGCCGGTGGACGACGGCATTTTCGACTGGACCCATTACCGCGTTTACAACAATGGTGCCCTCTTCGCGGAAGTGCCTTTCGCCCTTAACTACTGGCACACCAATAACTTCAATTCCCAGATAGAGCATCACCTCACCGTCTGCGCCTTCGACGGGCAAACCGAAAGCGTTCCCACCAACGAGATCTGGGTGATGGCCGTGGTTTCAGACGATCCGGTGGCCGTGCCGCCGGTGCTGAGCATCGGCCCCAATCCAGCTTCCCTGGCTGAAAACGGCGGGGTGGAAGTGAGCATCAAAAGTTCCGTTCCCCTGGCTGGGCAGCTGGGTATCCACAACCTGCGGGGGCAGTTGGTTAAAAAGGTGCCGGTGGCCTCAGACGGAGATTTCGGCTGGCGCTGGGACCTGCGCGACGCCCGCGGGGAACGCTGCTCCTCCGGGATCTATTTTTTCCAGGCAGAGTTGGAAGGGCAGCCGGTGCTGCGGCGCAGGCTGGTGCTGATCAAATGATACGACTCCCTTTCAAATCGGGTGGGTAAAGCCCAGACGCGGAATACGATAGCGTAAGGGTGAGTGCCCGGGAACCCCGCGGAGGAGCGAAACGGTGCCCTCTGGCCATTAAGGCCATTTCCCAGGTCCCGGACGCGCCTCCCGCCTGATGGCCGCGTTTGACGCGATGATCAGGCGGGCAGCGTGGGAGGGGGATGGAAGCGAGCGCTCAAGGCGTGACTGACAGGACGTTGCGGGGGGCAAGCATATCTGTCGCCCCCAAGCTTTATCCACCCGGTTTGGAAGAGAGTCAATGATTCCTGCCGATACAATGAGGCCCGGACCGGCATACAGCCTTCCGGGCCTCTAATCTTATGGGGTAAACAACCGTTGGCGCTATTCCTTAGGAACTTCCGCATCCGCGCCGGCGTCCGGATCGGGCAGCGTGGAGGCATAATCCAGCAGCGCCTGCCAGTCCGGGTGTCCGGTCAGGTCGGGGTCGTCCAAGCCGTTGAGCATGGTGGTGCCGAGGGTGCCTTTTTCCACCATCAGGCGCAGGGTGGAGATGGTGTTGGGGATGTCGTCCCGCAGATAAAAGGCGTTCACCAGCATGTACTGGATCTCCGGATCGTCCATCCACTGGGGATGCTGGGCCACAGACGCGCTCAATTCCTCGTAAAGTTCGTTTTCGCTGAGCGTGATGCAGAAAGCCTTTCCCGCCTGCGCAGCGATCTCGGCCTCGCTGAGTTCGTCGTTCGCCTCGTTCTGCCGGACCTCGTATTCCTTGATCCGCAGCAGCAGATCGGAACCACCGTGGTCCAGGGTGAATCTGGCAAAGCTGTTGCCCACCATTTCTCCCAAACCGGCCTCTTGCAGTTCCTGAAAGGATCGCAGGGCCTTGTCGACGTCTTTTTCGAGCACATTCACCAGAAAGTAGCCCACTGTGGCCAGATTGTTGGCTGGGAAGCGGAAATAGTAATTGCGCAGGATCTGGGCGTCGTTCTGAAGTGAGGAGTTCATCCGCGCGAGCTGGGGATCGTCTGGCGAGTAGTTGGTGAAATAGTCCAGATAGATTTCTGTGGCCAGGCTGTAACCGTGTTCCACCTTGGGATGCGAGGCCACCAAGGCGCGGGCGCGGGCCAGTTTTTCATCGTTGTCGGCCAGGGAACGGGCCAGCAGATAGGCGTGGGCGGGATCCGTGGCAACAGGTTCCAGCACCCGGGCGTAAGCGCTGGCAGCCTGGTCGGGGTCGAAGGCCAGCCAGGAATCCTGAAACTGCAGCGCGGCGGGCAGATCGCCATTTCCGTTCAGCAGCGTCACCGCCATGTCGGGCTGGTCCTTGGCCAGATAGCTTTGCGTGAGGGCGTAGAGCACATACTGGTTTTCCCAATACCAGGGCTCGGCGCCAAAATAGGCGATCACGGCGTCGTAGTCCTTGGCCTGGTCAAAGTGGTAATCCACCAGGTCGCCGGCCAGTTCGGCGATGCGGTATTTGGTATAGGCGTCCGCGTCGTTGGGGCGCAGCAGTTCGATCTGATAGGCCAGCAGGGGATGATATTTGTCCGGGGTGAACATTTGCCCCAGGCCGATGTCGTCGATCCAGGCCTCTTCTGCTTCCAGCGCTTCACGGAAGGTCACTTTGGCCGCTTCGGCATCTCCGGACTGCAGCAGCTGGTAAACCAGGGCCATGCGGGCGTATTCGTCCCCGGGGAAATTAGCCCCGAACTGCGCCAGCAGCGGCAGGTTTGACTGCAATTGGCTGTGGAAGGGGCTTTCGGGGTCGGCGAGTTCGTCCGCGGCCAGGTCCTGCACCAGGGTGAGCAGCAGGGCACGGTAACCGCCGGCGAAATCCGGATGCGCGGTGATCAGTCCGCGCGCGCCATCGAGCCTGGTTTGGACGTCCTCGGCCAGATTGAGCAGCAGATATTTGTATTTGGGGGCCGCGGCAGCATCCTCCGCCTTGGTTTCCAGCCAGGTTTGGCAACTGTCCGGCGCGAAGCCCTGCCACAACCCGAAAGCGTGGTCCAACTCGCCCAAGGCATCGCTGGCTTCGATGAAAGCCCCGGCCGCGCGGGAAAATTCCGCCGCGTCCTCAGTTTGATAGTACAAGTCCTGCAATTCTTCGATCGTGATCGCCGCCGCCTGCAGGGCAAACAGCAGTGCCAGCGAGATCAGCAACAGCTTGCGAAAATCCATTTCATCCTCCCGAATGACTTTGAGGTCTTTCGTTCCAGACGCCGCCGCGGGCAGAGAAATGTCAAGCGAAATTTGCGCTGAGGCAACCCTCAGAAGATGTTATTGTCATCTCCGGGTCCCCTCCGGCTCAGATTCCCGGCAGGGCAGGAGCAGCCCTGCCCGCAAGGCTATGGCCTGATCCTGAAAAAGGTTCCCCTCTCCATCTCAACGCTTTCTATCTCGTGAGCTTCCAGGAGGGCGCTGAGATATTTGTTGAGTTCGTTCCTGTGCAGGCCCAGGATCTGGCAGAGGTCGGTGTCTGTGGAGGGCCGGCGTTTTATGGTTTCCAAGATCTGGGTCTGGATGTCGGTGTTGAAGCTTTGGATCTTCTTACGAGAGTGGGGATTGGCCACGATCTCCACCTTCAGGGGGGCCAGAGATGCGGCGATCTCACGCAATCTGGCCCGGGGCAGGGCTCGCACCCAGCTTTCCGTGCCCGGCCGGTCCAGGGTGTTCAGTTGCACTATGTCCGGGCCCAGGCCCAGAAGCGTTTCCCGCAGCAACCTGAGTTCGCTTTCTGCCTCGTTAAGACCCTCCACCATGAACACTTCCAGGTAGATCTTGCCCATAAATTCCTGCCTCAGCGCTTTCAGGCCGGCAATGACCCTGGCATTGTCCAGATCGTGATGGGGCCGGTTCAGCTTCTGAAACACACTTTGGGACACAGCGTCCAGGTCCGGCAGGATCACATCCGCCCGCAAAACCTCCCGGCGCAGCGATCCATCCCAGAACAGCGTGCCGTTGGTGAGCAGGGCCACTTTGTAGCGGGGATGATTGTCCTTGATATGGTTTATGACCTTGCCCAAACCGCTGTTCAAAGTGGGCTCTCCCTGCCCGGAAAAGGTGATGAAATCAAGCTCCGGATCCTGCTTCAGATATTCGTCCAATTCAGCTATCACGGCGTCGATGGGCACATATTCCTTGCGCTTGAGGGTCAGCAAGGTGGTCCTTCCCACCTCGCAATAGACGCAATTCAGGGTGCAAACCTTCTGCGGGACCAGGTCCACGCCCAGGGAAATGCCCAATCTGCGCGAAGGGACAGGGCCAAAGAGGTATTTCATGAGTAACTCCTTCAGAGTGTTTCCAGCTTGCTTCCATCCGGTAAAAGATGGTCCGAATGGGCGATGCCGCGGGATTCAAGTTCAAAGCGTTGGCAATTCTGCCAGTTGCCCAGGCAGTATGCGTCTGTCCAGTGGAAAGGAAGGGCCCGGTTCAGGGTGAAAGCGCGGATCGGACAGCAGTTGAACCATTTGCAGGGCTCAAGCTGAAATACGCGGCGGTATTTTTTCAGCGCGTGCTCCCAAAATTCGGGATGGTGGATCAGGGAGGTGGGATGTGAAAGCGGCATCACGATGAATGCGGCGCAAACAAAGGCCCTGCCGATCAGGGAGGGATACTCCTCCTTGTTGAACATGCCCAGTTTCCTGCTTTCAAAGATGAATTTGGTGGCGTAATAGCCCAGGGGCGCCACGATCCTGGGCTTGACCACCGCCAGTTCCCACTCTAGATAGCGTGAGCAGGAAAGGATCTCGGCTTGTTTGGGACGGCGGTTTTGGGGCAATCTGCACTTCAGGAGGTTGCTGATGTACAGGTCCGCCCTGTCAGCCTTGGCCTGGTCCAGCAATTCCCAAAACAGCTTTCCGGATGGCCCCACGAACATCTTTCCAGCCTCGTCCTCCTCTTCGCCGGGCGCTTGGGCGAGCAGGAAAATCTCGCTGCTTAGACTGCCTTCACCCCGGATCACTTGGGTCCGGGTTTGCCAAAGCGGGCAAAGCCGGCAATCTTCAATTCCGGGGATCTGCATCAGATATCGAAAAAAGGAGGCAGCAAGGCCGCCTCCTCAGAATTGGGGACGCCGAAACCGCGTCCTTTTTTTAGTTCTTGTCTTCTTTGGCCAGCTGTTCGTTCAGCCACTGCAGTTGTTTCTCCAGATCGGCTTTTTGAGCTTGTAGGTCTTCCTTGCTGTAGTCATAGACGGGCTCGGGGTAATTGTAAGGAGCATTATAGGCTCCCGCGCGAAAGCGGTATCCGTAACCGCGGCCAAAACCGCGGCCAAATCCGCCGCCGAAGCCCCGGCCGTAACCACGGCCAAATCCGCGCCGGAGCGCTACTCCCTCGAATCTTCCGCAGGGACCCAAACCTCTTCCGGGGCGTCCGTCGCCAAAGGGTCCTGTTCCATCGTATCCAGGCATTGTTACCTCCTGTCTTTTGGTTTTTTGCTTAAAAAATATCTGATGGCATCCACCAACAGCGAAACTCCGGTGTTGGCGTAGCCGCGATCATCCACATTCTTATCGCTTCCCTGAAGCTGAGTCGTGCGGCGGGTATTGCCGCAATTGCCCAAACCCCTACCCTGGCGGCCATCTCCGTATGGTCCGGTTCCATCGCGATTTGGCATCATTTCCTCCTATGTGGCGTCTCTGGATTTTGCCTTCATGATCCCGCGCGGATCATGCTTGCGGAAGACACACACGTCTATCTGTTTGTTTTATCTGGATCGCTTGCTGCCAAAGCATGTCAAGCTTCCCGCAACAAGCTTTCAAATGAACATATGTTCAAAATATGGAAAGCCACCGATCTTGTCAATGATTATTTTGCTGGCATTCCCCCATTTTTTTATACCAGCCTGATTTTCATTTGCCATGGTTCGATCAGATCGGCTCTATATGGTGACTTGTTGTAGTGGGTGACGCGTTGCAGGCAGATTCTGATCACTTGGCAGA